>NZ_QGSY01000106.1 GCF_003857035.1 Micromonospora arida | reverse complement strand
CGCCCGGAGACCCCCGACGGAGATGCCGCCCTGGCCGGCGACGGCGGCCCGGTGCACGCCCGCGCCGAGGCGGAGCGGACCGACTCCGGCCTGCCCGTCCGGGTCCGACAGGCGAACATCGTTCCCGAGTTGCGAGACGACCCGGCGGTGTCCGAAACCGACGACGAGGATGTGGTGCGCCCACCGGAGCAGGTTCGCCGGATGATGAGCTCCTACCAGACCGGCACCCGGCGTGGGCGGACCGATGCGGCTCGGCTGCTCGGCGGCGCCTCCGGCGCCCCGGCGGCGACGCCGTCCGAGCCGACCGACGAGGATCCACAAGCGACCTGACCGGGCACCGACGACGCGGGTTTCCGCGCGGTGTGACGGTCGAGCCCCAGACGAACAACGGCGCACAGCCGGGCGAGAAGAGGACGACGAAGTGACCCAGAAGACGGCTTCGAGCGCCGACCTGACGTGGTTGCTGGATGACCTGGTGGGCCGGGTGAAGCAGGCCGAACACGCGGTCGCGCTCTCCACCGACGGCCTCTTGATGGCCTCCTCCCAGGGGTTGAGCCGGGACGACGGCGAGCACCTCGCGGCGATGGCGGCCGGCATCCAGAGCCTCGCCCGAGGTGCCGGCAAGCGTTTCGGTGGTGGGCAGGTGCAGCAGACCATCATCGAGATGCAGTCGTCGTTCCTGTTCGTCACGGCGGCCGGCCGCAACGCCTGTCTGGCGGTACTGGCCACCGAGGACGCCGACGTCGGCCTGATCGCCTACGAGATGGCGATGCTGGTCACCCGCGTCGGCAAGTACGTCGCATCGCCGTCGCGCGGCACTGATCAGCAGGTCGGCGAGAGGTAGCGGCGATGACGGTCCAGGGGGAGTCCGCAGACCATCAGTGGGTGGATGACCACGCGGGTCCGGTGGTGCGTCCGTACGCGGTGACGCGTGGTCGGGCCCGCCCGGTCACCGGCACATTCGACCTGATCTCCCTGGTCACGGCGACCCGAGCCGAGGTCACGCCCGAGGTCGGTCTCGGTCCCGAGCATTTGGCGATCGTCGGCCTGTGCCAACGCATACAGTCCGTCGCCGAGATCGCCGCCCATCTCGACCTGCCCGTGGGCACCATCCGGGTGCTCCTCGGTGATCTGGCGGCCCGCAGCCTGGTGCAGGTCCGCGAGCCGCAGACCACGGCCGGTCTTCCCGACAACAGCATCTTCGAGGCGGTTATCAATGGACTACGGGCACTCTGACCGGCCGGCGGGAGCGACCCCACTGCCCACCGCGATCAAGATCCTGGTCGCGGGCGGCTTCGGCGTGGGCAAGACGACCATGGTTGGCGCGGTCAGCGAAACCCGGCCGTTGCGCACCGAGGAGGTGCTGACGGAGACGGGGGTCGGCATCGACGACCTGTCCGGGGTGGAGAGCAAGACCACCACCACCGTGGCCATGGACTTCGGCCGGATCACCATCAGCGACGACCTGGTGCTGTACCTGTTCGGCACGCCGGGGCAGGACCGGTTCTGGTTCGTCTGGGACGAGTTGGCGTTGGGGGCGATCGGCGCTGTGGTGCTGGCCGACACCCGCCGGCTCGCCGACTGCTTCCCCTCGATCGACTACTTCGAGGGTCGGGGGACCCCCTTCGTGGTGGCGGTGAACTGCTTCCAGGATGCCCGTAAGTACCGGCTCGACGAGGTGCAGGCCGCGCTGAACCTGGACCCGGGTGTGCCGGTGCTGCTCTGCGACGCCCGGCAGCGGGAGTCCAGCAAGGAGGTGCTCGTCACGCTGATGGAGCACGCCATGAAGACCCGCGAGGCCCGCCGCCGCGCCGCCAGTGGAGACTGACCAAGGTTTTTCGGGGGAGGGTGTCCGGAACGCTGTCGGCCGATCGTCATGCTGGTGATACCCCGAGAAACAAGGGAGCGACCAGATGAAGTACATGATGTTCGTCTGCAGCGACGCCAAGCCGGACACCGACCCCACCGAGTTGCCCGACATCCACAAGTGGGTGGCGGAGAACGACTCACGGGGTCGCCGTCTGACCGGCGACGCGCTGGCGCCGACCAGCGCCGCCACCACCGTTCGGGTTCGAGACGGTGAGCTGCTCGTCTCCGAGGGCCCGTTCGCGGAGACCGCCGAGGTGATCGTGGGCTTCGACCTGCTCGACTGCGCCGACCTGGACGAGGCGATCGAGGTGGCCCGCACGCACCCGATGGCCCGCGAAGGGCGGCTCGAACTGCGCCCGTTCGCGGACCTGCCAGACTGAGCGCGATGTCCACCTCGCCGCGCCGGCCGATGCGCACCCAGGCACCGGCCGGCGCGGCGGCGGAGGCCGTCGCGGCCGCCAGCGTCGAGGCGTACCCCCGGATCGTCGCGACCCTGATCCGGGTGACCGGGGACTGGGCGCTGGCCGAAGACTGCGCCCAGGAGTCGTTGACCGTCGCGCTGGAGCGTTGGCCCACCGACGGTGTGCCGGCCAACCCGGGCGGCTGGCTCATGACGGTGGCGCGCAACCGGGCGATCGACGTGCTGCGCCGGGCCACAGTGGAGCGGCGCAAGCTGCACGACCTGGCGTTGCTCACGCCGGACGAGGCGCAGCCCGAGCCCGAGGCGGGGCAGGACGTGGTGGACGACCGACTGCGTCTCATCTTCACCTGCTGCCATCCGGCGCTCGCGATCGAGGCCCGGGTGGCGTTGACGCTGCGAACGGTCTGCGGCGTACCGACCGCTGACATCGCGCGCCTGCTGCTGGTCAGCGAGTCGACGATGACCCGCCGGTTGACCCGGGCGCGTACCCGCATCGCCCAGGCCGGCATCCCGTACCGGGTGCCGAGCGGGCCGGCGCTGACCGAACGGCTGCCCGGCGTCCTCGCCGTGCTGTACCTGCTGTTCACCCGGGGCTACGTCGCCGACGGCGAGCCGGCCTTCGCCGCCGAGGCGGTCCGGCTGGCCCGGCTGCTCGAGCGGCTGATGCCCGACCAGTCCGAGGTCGCCGCGCTGCTGGCGCTGTGCCTGTTCCAACACTCCCGTCGCGACGCCCGCCGCGACGCTGCCGGCAACCTGCTCACCCTGGAGCGGCAGGACCGCGACCGGTGGGATCGCGACGCCATCGCCGAGGGCCTGGCCGCCCTCGATCGGGTACGCCACGACGGGTCGTACGCGTGGCAGGCCCGGATCGCCGCCTGCCACGCCACCGCCGCCTCGGCCGTCGAGACCGACTGGCCGACGATCGCGCGGGCCTACGACGCGCTCGCCGACCTCCGTCCCTCACCGGTGATCGAGCTCAACCGTGCGGTCGCGCACGGCTACGCGTACGGGCCGGCCGCCGGGTTGGTAGTGCTCGAGGCGGCGCGCGCCGGGGGCGGGTTGGACGGCTATCCGCTCGCCCTGGCGGTGCAGGCCGATCTGGTGGCCCGGCAGGGCGACCGGAGACGCGCGGCAGGGTTGTTCCGGGAGGCGGCGGCAGCGGTGGGCTCGACCGCCGAACGCCGTGCGCTGCTCGACCGGGCCGACGAACTCGCCCCGTAGGGCAGTGGGGGTCAGCCGCGCTTGGCCAACACCAGGAACTGGGTCCAAGCCGCCGGGTCGAAGGCGAGCGCCGGACCGGCCGGGTCCTTGGAGTCACGTACGCCGATGACGCCCGCGAGGTTGTCGGCCACCTCGACGCAGTTTCCGCCGTTGTTGCCACTCTTGCTGCTCTTGCGCCACCGAGCGCCGGTCAGGTCCATGATGCTGCCGCTTCCCTGAGGAGATTGAGGGACTGCGCCCGCGACAGGGCGCCATCGCGAATGCGTTCCCACCGTCGATCGAATGTAGCAACGTCGGCAACCTTGTCGATGAGCTGCGCTTGCGCCTGGCCGTCGACGTGCGCGACCCGCGCGCCGTCCGGCATCTCGGCCACTGTGAACGCGGCTGGGAACGGCGAAGGCCGCCCCCGCCGGAGCGGGAGCGGCCTTCGACCAGCCGTAAGCGATCAGTTGGCGATCATGCGGCGCAGCACGTACTGCAGGATGCCGCCGTGCCGGTAGTAGTCCGCCTCACCGGGGGTGTCGATCCGCACCACGGCGTCGAACTCGACGCCGGTGTCGGTGCTGACCTGCACGGTCTGCGGGGTCTCACCGTCGTTCAGGGCGGTCACCCCGGTGATGGTGAACGTCTCGGTGCCGGTCAGGCCGAGCGACTCGGCGGTGACGTCCACCGGGAACTGCAGGGGCAGCACGCCCATCCCGATCAGGTTCGAGCGGTGGATCCGCTCGTACGACTCGGCGATGACCGCCCGGACGCCCAGCAGCATCGTGCCCTTGGCCGCCCAGTCCCGCGACGAGCCCGAGCCGTACTCCTTGCCGGCCAGCACGACCAGCGGGATGCCGGCCTCCTGGTAGGCCACCGAGGCGTCGTAGATCGAGGTCTGCTCGCCGGTGAGGTGGTTGACGGTGAAGCCGCCCTCCACCCCGGGCACCAGCTGGTTGCGCAGCCGGATGTTGGCGAAGGTGCCCCGGATCATCACCTCGTGGTTACCCCGGCGGGAACCGTACGAGTTGAACTCGTGGCGCGGCACACCGTGCTCGGCCAGGTACGTGCCGGCCGGGGAGTCCGCCTTGATCGCGCCGGCCGGCGAGATGTGGTCGGTGGTCACCGAGTCACCCAGCTTGGCCAGCACCCGGGCAGCGGAGATGTCGACGACCGGGCTCGGCTCCTGCTGCATGCCCTCGAAGTACGGGGGCTTGCGCACGTAGGTGGAGTCGTTCTCCCAGGCGAAGGTGTCGCCGGTCGGGGTCGGCAGCGACTGCCACCGCTCGTCCCCGGCGAAGACATCGGCGTACGCGGCGCTGAAACCGGTGGCGCCGATCGCCTGGGCGATGACGTCCTGGATCTCGGCGCTGTTCGGCCAGATGTCGCGCAGGTAGACCGGGTTGCCCTCGGAGTCCTCACCGATCGGCTCGTTGGCCAGGTCGATGTCCATGGTGCCGGCCAGGGCGTAGGCGACCACCAGCGGCGGCGACGCCAGGTAGTTCATCTTGACGTCCGGGTTGATCCGGCCCTCGAAGTTCCGGTTGCCCGAGAGCACCGAGACGACCGACAGGTCGTGCTCGTTGACCGCGGCCGACACCTCCTCGGGCAGCGGGCCCGAGTTGCCGATGCAGGTGGTGCAGCCGTAGCCGACCAGGTTGAAGCCGAGCTTGTCCAGGTACGGCGTGAGGCCGGCCCGCTCGTAGTAGTCCATGACGACCTTCGACCCGGGCGCCAGGGTGGTCTTCACCCACGGCTTGCGGCTCAGGCCCTTCTCCACAGCGTTACGGGCCAGCAGCGCGGCACCGATCATCACCTGCGGGTTGGACGTGTTGGTGCACGAGGTGATCGCGGCGATCACCACGGCGCCGTGGTCCAGCTCGTACTCGACGCCGTCCGCGCCGGTGACCCGGACCGGGTTGCTGGCCCGGCCACCCGCGCCGACCGCAGCGGTCTCCAGGTCACGAGGCTCGTCGGCCGGGTCGCTGAACTCGTTGGCCGGCGGGTCGCTGGCCGGGAAGGACTCGGCGCTGGCCTCATCGGCCGGGCCGTTGGCGCCACGCGGCAGCTCCTCGCGGGGGACACCCGGCTTGAGGTCGCGCTCACCGACGGAGTCGTCGGCCACGTAGTCGGTCAACGCGGAGCGGAACAGCGTCTTCGCAGCACCCAGCGGCACCCGGTCCTGCGGGCGCTTCGGGCCGGCGAGCGACGGCTCGATGGAGCCGAGGTCCAGCTCCAGGCGCTCGGAGTAGTCCGGCTCGGCGTCCGGGTCGTGCCAGAGGCCCTGCTCCTTGGCGTACGCCTCGACCAGCGCGACCTGCGCCGCGTCGCGGCCGGTCAGCTCCAGGTAGCGGATCGTCTCCGCGTCGATCGGGAAGATCGCCACGGTGGAGCCGTACTCCGGGGACATGTTGCCGATGGTGGCCCGGTTGGCCAGCGGCACGGCGCCCACGCCGGGGCCGTAGAACTCGACGAACTTGCCGACCACACCGTGCTTGCGCAGCATCTCGGTGATGGTCAGCACCAGGTCGGTGGCGGTGGTGCCGGCCGGCATCTCACCGGAGAGCTTGAAACCCACCACCCGGGGGATCAGCATGCTGACCGGCTGGCCGAGCATCGCGGCCTCGGCCTCGATGCCACCGACGCCCCAGCCCAGCACGCCCAGGCCGTTGACCATGGTGGTGTGCGAGTCGGTGCCGACCACCGTGTCCGGGTACGCCTGGCCGTTGCGCTCCATGATGGTGCGGGCCAGGTACTCGATGTTGACCTGGTGCACGATGCCGGTGCCCGGCGGGACGACCTTGAACTCGTTGAACGCGGTCTGACCCCAGCGCAGGAACTGGTAGCGCTCCTTGTTGCGCTCGTACTCCAGCTCGACGTTGCGGGCGAACGCGTCCTCGCGGCCGAACAGGTCGGCGATGACCGAGTGGTCGATGACCAGCTCGGCTGGGGCGAGGGGGTTGACCTTGCTGGCGTCGCCGCCCAGGTCACGTACGGCCTCGCGCATGGTGGCCAGGTCGACCACGCAGGGCACGCCGGTGAAGTCCTGCATCAGGACCCGCGCCGGGGTGAACTGGATCTCCACGCTCGGGGCGGCGGTGGAGTCCCACCCGCCGAGCTGGCGGATGTGGTCGGCGGTGATGTTCGCGCCGTCCTCGGTCCGCAGCAGGTTCTCCAGCAGGATCTTCAGGCTGTACGGCAACCGCGCGTGGCCGTCCACCTTGTCGATCTTGAAAATCTCGTAGCTCGCGTCTCCGACGCGTAGCTGGGTCTTCGCACCGAAGGTGTCGAGGCTCGCCACGTCGTACTCCTTCACACCAGCGACCGTGAGTAGTCCTGAGCAGTCTGTCGCACCGGTCGGGGTGCCGCCGAGGTTAGGTGACACTTACCGCCCGATTCTGCTTCCAACAAAACCGTACGTCCGTCTTGCTATATGTGCAACCTGACGTCACGGGTTGGGCGTCGCGCGACCGCCCGTCGTCGTCCCGCGACCGCCCCGCGTCGTCGGATCGGCGAGGTAGGGTCGGGGCCGATTCGGAAGGGGTGCCGAGTGATCGACGTTCAGCACTGGCTCTCGGCGCTGCCCCCGGGCGTGGTCTACCTGCTCGTCGCCGGCGTGATCGGCGTGGAGAGCATGGGCGTTCCGCTGCCCGGCGAGATCGTCCTGGTCAGCTCCGCCCTGCTCGCCGCCACCGGAGTGGTGGAGCCGGAGTGGGTGGCCAGCGCGGCGGCGTTCGGCGCCATCGTCGGCGACTCCGTCGGGTACGCCGTCGGCCGACGCGGCGGTCGCCCGCTGCTCGCCCGGCTGGGCAGACGGTTCCCCAAGCACCTGGGCCCGGCGCAGCTCGCCCGTGCCGAACAGAGCTTCGCGCGGCACGGCGTCTGGGCGGTCTTCTTCGGTCGGTTCGTGGCACTGCTGCGGATCCTGGCCGGGCCGCTCGCCGGGGCGCTGCACGTGCCGTACCGCCGCTTCCTGGTGGCGAACGCGGCCGGCGGGTTGGTCTGGGCCTTCGGCACGACATACCTGCTCTACTCGGTTGGCCGGGCGGCCGAACACTGGCTGAAGGACATCTCCTGGGCCGGGTTGGTCCTCGCGGTGCTCGCCGGGCTCGGCAGCACCTGGTGGCTGCGCCGCCGCGCGCACCGCGTCGCGTCGGCCGACGGCGCCGCCGACATGGAGGCGGCCGAGGTGCCTTCCAGCGGTCAGTCTGCTGGGGCGGCTTCGGGCGGTCGGTCCGTTGCGGCGGCATCCGGCGGTGAGGCGGCTGTGGTGGCGCCCGGCGTTGAGCCGACCCGCGGGCGCGAGCACTGACGTAGGCACGCCGAAGGGCCGCACCCCGTGGTGGGGTCCGGCCCTTCGGTCATGTGGTGGTGTGGGTCAGCTGGTGGCGTAGCCGCGGGTGGCGATCCAGTCGGCGAGGTGCTCGACGGTGATCTGGTAGGCGGCCTGGTTGGGGTCGGCGGAGTCGGCGATGGTGACGGTGTCACCGTTGTTCTGGTAGCCGACGACGCTGATGTAGTGCCCGCCCTCGTAGGAGTGGGTGACGCCGTCGGTGTCGGTGCTGGTGCCGGCGATGTTGGCGACCACGGCCCGGCCGTCGTCGACGGTCTTGACGATGTCGGCGCGCAGCTGATCGGTCTGCTTGGCGTTGGCGTCGGGGGTGCTGATTTCTACGGAGCGGTAGGCGTCGTTCTTACCGGTTTCCTTGTTCAGTACGGGGGTGATGTCGTTGATGGAGTTG
>NZ_QGSY01000068.1 GCF_003857035.1 Micromonospora arida | reverse complement strand
GTGCAGGCCGCATTGGCCGCTGCTGGATGCGGTGAGGACCGCCGCGCCGACGAGCTGATTGGCCGGGCCGCGGGGATCGCCGCCGGCCTGCGGGGGTACGACGACATGTACCGCACCAGTTTCGGGCCGGTCGCCGTCGAGTTGGCGCGGGTGGTGGTGGCTGCTGTGCGAGGGGACGCCGTTGAGGCGGTGCGGTTGCACGCGATCGTGGTGCGGCGGGAGGCGTGGCGGCGGTTGCCGGCCGAGTATCGGGGCGCGTACCTCGTGGACGCCGCTCGGGCGTACCTCCAGGTGGGGGACCTGCGCGGGGCGGCGCGGGCGCTCGTCGACGCGGACAGCGTCGCACCTGCCGAGGTTCGGTGCCGGCCTCTGGCGCGTACCCTCATCGCCGAGGTCGCCCGGGGTCACCCGGCGCCGGCCGGCGTGGCGCGACTGGCGACGCTGGTCGGCCTCACCCGCTGACCACCGCTGGCACTGCGACGAACCCAGGGGCGCAGCACACTTCTTTACGCTCGGATTTCCATTTCTGCCACCAACCCGTCGTTGAATCGGTAGACATGCGTGACGGTGTGATCCGCGATTTTCGCTCCGGTTTTGTCGCGGACGACCTGGTGGACGGTGACGACGATTCGCCCGTCGGCCTCGGCGGCGAACGCGGTCGGCATGACGGTCGGTTCGAGCTGGTCCCATTGCCTGCGCCAGTAGGCACTCACCTCGTCGCGGCCGTGAACGAGGCCTCCCTCCCAGCCATTCGGCCACGACACATCCGGCGTCATGGCGGCTAGCAGTGCGGGGATGTCACGCTCGTTGAATGCCGCGTAGAGGTTCGTGAGCAGCCTCTCCGACGTTGCCAGTTCCGGCGAATTCATCGAGCCAGCATGTTGGTCGACCAGACCTCATGGAAGTCGCTTCGCGGTCAGCAGAATGTGGGCGGTGGGTGGGAGCTGCTGCTCCAGGCCGCCTGCCGCCGCCGGGTGCGGCCAGCACCGCCGACGCGGCGCGCCTCACTGACGCAGCGCGAGGGCTCGCAGGGCGATGTCGACCGAGGCGTGGAGGTCTTCGCGGCTCGCGCCGGACGCGGCGTGGACAGCGTGCCCTTCGCTGAGGGCCATCACGAACCGCGCCAACGCGCCCGGGTCCATGCCGTCCGGGAGATCCCCCTCCTTCGCGGCGCGGGACAGTCGCTCTTCCACGGCCGCCTCGGTGGCGGCGCGGCCGGCGGCCAGGATCTCGGAGATGCGCGCGTTCTCCGGCGAGCAGGCCAGGCCTCCCTGGATGGAGAGGCAGCCCGCCGGGTGGTCACGGTCGGTGAGGCCGTCGGCGCTGGCGCGCAGGAAGGCTTCGATCGAGGCGTACGCGGTGGGTTGGTCGAGTGCGGCGCGGGCGTTGGCCACCTGGGTGTCGTGATAGCGGGCGAAGGCGCGCTGGAACAGCTGTTCCTTGTTGCCGAAGGCGGCGTACAGGCTCGGCCGGTTGATGCCCATCGCGCTGGTGAGGACGCTCAGGGACGCGCCCTCGTAGCCGTGTCGCCAGAAGGCCTCGGTTGCCCGGTCGAGGACCGTCTCCTCGTCGAAGGCCCGGGGGCGTCCGACGGTGGGCGTCTCAGTGCTCATGGCGCCAGTGTACCGCTCGGTACGGATCGTGACCCGGGTCACCAACCGATCAGTACAAAACCCTGTTACGGTGATGGACAACCGAGCGGTACAAAATCAGGGGCGGTCGTTCACAGAACGCCCCGTGGCTGCACACGTAGGAGATACGAATGACCGTCACGCTCATCACCGGTGGCAACAAGGGCATCGGGTTCGAGACCGCCAGGCAGCTTCTCGAACTGGGCCACACCGTCTACATCGGTGCCCGCGACGTCGAGCGGGGCGAGAAGGCCGCAGCCGAGTTGGGCGCACGGTTCGTGCAGCTCGACGTCACCGACGACGCGTCGGTGAGCGGCGCGCTGGCGACTGTCGACTCGGCGGAGGGTCGACTCGACGTCCTCGTGAACAACGCGGGCATCCTCGGCGACGGCCCCGTCGACGGCCCCACCGCCCTGCGGGTGTTCGACACCAACGCGGTGGGGATCGTCCGCGTCACCGAGGCGGCACTACCCCTGCTCCGACGGTCGTCGAACCCGACGGTGGTCACCGTGTCCAGCAGCATGGGGTCCTTCTGGGCGGTCACCAACCCGGAACGGCCCGAATTCAACCTTCCGGCGGCGCTCTACGCGGCTTCCAAAGCGGCGGCCACCATGTTGACGATCCAGTACGCCAAGGCCAATCCGGGCATCAAGTTCAACGCGCTGGAGCCCGGCGCCACCGCCACCGACATGACCGCCGCCCTCGGAATCGGACGGCCGGTGCCGGAGAGCGCCACAACCGTCGTACGCCTGGCCACCCTCGGCCCCGACGGCCCGACCGGCACCTTCACCGACGAGCACGGCCCCTTGAACTGGTAGCACGGAGAAACAGGAGAAAACTGATGACTGACAACGGCCTGCGTGACTGGTACCTGCGCTACGTCGCCGACCTCAACGCCCACAAGTTCGATGGCATGGACGAGTTCATCAACGACACGGTGATGCTCAACGGCGAGCCGGGCACCCGAGACGACGTCCTCGCCGTCCAGAAGCACGACGTCGACGCCGTTCCGGACCTGCACTGGGAGGTCAAGGAACTGCTATTCGACCGCGACCGCATCGCCGTACGCGCGATCAACACCGGCACTCCCGTGAAGGAGTGGCTCGGTGTGCCTCCATCCGGCGCCTCGTTCGAGATCGTCGAGTACGCCATCTACAAGGTCAGCGACGGTCGATTCGTCCAGATGACGGCCCTGCACGATTCGGCCGAGATGCTTCGGCAACTGACCGCCTGACAGCAGGAATCCGTTGTTCGCCGCGTCCGCTCGCTCCCCCGAGCGGACGCGGCGAAACCGCATCCGGCGTGGCGCGACTGACCACGCTCGTCGGCCTCATCCGCTGACGAGCGGTAAGCGACACCGCGATGAGCGGCGATGTCAGCGGATTCACAGACTATTTCAAGCTTAGATGGTAGTGAATCAGATACTTGACCTCTCAATTTTCCCGGTGGTAACTTCCATTGACCGATTCCTCTGGGGAGAAGAGAGATTCTGTGCGACTGAAGTCCCTCGGGCTTGCCCTGTCCACCGCGGGTCTGCTGGCCGCCGTGCCCGCCGCTTCGGCCTCCGCCGCCGTGCCGGCCGACGAGCCGTGGCCGCCCGGCAACTGCCAGCAGGGGACGTTCTGCGCCTGGCCCAACTGGGCTCCCGTGAACACCGGCCCCACGGAGACTCCGTCCCTGGTGACCACCGGCCCCTGGGCTGGCAGCGCCCCGACGAAGACGTTCTACAACTACACGTCCGCGAACGTCGAAGTGGAATACCACCACACCTGGCAGGACAATTCGACTGTCATCACGCACTGCGCCACTCCGGGTGGAAACATCTTCTACCTTCAGGTCATCGTGACGAAGGTGAATTGGCACGGCTCCTGCTGATGGAGTAGTAGCGGCCGCCGGTGTGGGCGCGACTGGCCACGCTCGTCGACCCCACCCGGCGGCCAGGCCGCTGATGCCGCTAACGATTCAGCTCCACAGGCACCGACCACGACGCCCCCCCGCCCGCGGCGACGCGACTGCCATTACTCGAAGAACTTGAGGCTGAATCCGGTGTCGGCAGTCGGGCCGGGCACGTTGGCGCGGCGGTAGGTGGTGTTGCCCCACCAGCAGAAGGTGCCCGTGTACCAGTACCGGTTCGCCCAGGAGTAGGCGGTGCCCTTGGGTACGGCGTGGAACATCAGCGGGAACCTCGGCCCGGCGGGTGGGCTCGTGGCGATGTCACCGTTGAGCAGCACGAAACTGTGGTGGCCGGGCCCGTTCACGTACAGGGTGGGATCCCAACCGGCCATCATGGTGGACCGGTTCGAGCCGAACAGGCAGCCGTTCGACTTGTACCAGTCCCACACGTACGTCGGGTCGCCGCCGGCGCGCAGTCGTAGGTCGGCGAGGCAGTACTGGTCACTCCAGCTGCCGTTGGCGGAGTAGACGATGTGGAGTTGCCCGTTCGGGTCCCTGATCGCCTCTGGGGACTCGTTGATGAACGGGTTCCCCACCAGACGCTCCCAGCTCTCGCGCGGCTGGGAGATGACGTACCGGTTGCCGGTCGGGGTGAGCGGGTCGCTCATTCGGCTGAGGTAGATGTTCTGTTCGACGTTGGTGTCGCCGGCCCACCCCGACCAGACGAACCAGCGCTGCCCGTTGAAGGTGAACAGGCTGCCGTCGATCGCCCACTTGCCGCCGGGCAGCGCGAGCTGCCGCTCGGCCGTGTAGCCGCTGGCCGGCGACGCCGAGTGGATTGCGTACATGCGGTGGGCCGTGCCGCGCCCGGCCGAGAAGTAGATGTAGTACCGGCCAGCATCGGTGACGATCTCGGGGGCCCAGACCTCACCGAGGTTGCGGCTGTCCGTCCAGACCTGCCGCGCGGTTGCGGCGGCCAGCGCGTCCGGAGAGGCCGCCTGCCGGACGGCGATCCCGCCGTTGAGCGACTGGACGGAGATATAGGTGCCGCCGACGCGGATCACGCTCGGGTCGGCGGCCCGCAGGCTGGTCTGCCCGGCCGTCGCCGGTCCGGCACCGGCGGCGGACAGGCCGGTGGCGAGCACGGCGGCCAGCAGAGCGGCGAGGATTCGTGGGAGGCTTCGGTTTCCGATGGTCACGATCGGGATCCTGTCCTCGGGAAGAGCCGGCAGCAAGCATTGACCCTTGTAGATTAGCTTCAGAGGGGCGGATTTTCATGAAGTTTCTTCTCACGTCAGGGGGCATCAGCAACCCGAGCATCTCCGACGCGCTGGTCGACCTGCTGGGCAAGCCGATCGCCGAGTCCACGGCTCTGTTCGTTCCCACCGGTGTCTACCCCTTTCCCGGCGGAGCCGAGAAGGCGTGGAAGGCGATTCACGGCCACCCCGACATCCCGCTGTCCCAGCTCGGTTGGAAGTCCCTGGGGGTGCTGGAGCTCACCGCGCTGCCGACCATTCGAGAAGAGAACTGGGTCCCGGCGGTCCGGGAGGCCGACGCCCTCCTCGTCTGGGGCGGCGACGTGCTGTACCTGACCTACTGGCTGCGCCAGTCGGGCCTGGCCGACCTCCTGCCGTCGCTGAGTGACACGGTCTATGTGGGGGTCAGCGCCGGGAGCATCGCGGTCACCCCGTACAACTGCGACGCCGAATTCGACCTTCAGTTCGTCTCCGACGGCAGCGACAGGGCGCAGGGCGCCGACCGGGCGCTGGGGTTGGTGGATTTCACGCTGTACCCCCACCTCAACCATCCGGACATGGAGGACACCGAGCTGTCCCACATCCAGAAGTGGGCGTCCGGAATCCCCGTCCCGACCTACGCCATCGACGACAACACCGCCATCAAGGTGGTCGACGGCAGCGTGGACGTCATCTCCGAAGGCGACTGGGAATTGATCAACCCCTGACCGGGCTCAGTCGAGCACCGACTCGCCGCTCGGGTAGGCGAACGACATGCGGTCGCGGGACACAGCGGAGGGACCACCCGCCCGAGTGGTCCCTCCGCTGGTGTGCCGATCAGTGGCTAAACTTCAGGTTGGCAGTTCACCTGTGCTCTGCTGCGGCGGGCTCAGCCTCGGGAGGGTGTTCCAGCACCCTTCCGAGGGGCCGTCCCATCAGACGGCGGCTACTCGCAGAAGACCCGCACGGTGGCATCGGGAGAATCCACCTCCACGGTCACCTCGTCGAGGTGCTCCACGAGCGCCTCCAACTGCTCGGGCTTGAGCTGCGTCAGGTCGATCGGCACACCCGACTCGCTGAGTGAGGCGTTGGCCTTGACCAGGGCCTGCGGCGGGATCAGCGCCGCCAGCCGTACACCGGCCCGCAGCAGTTGCAGTGGCACCCGCACGTTGACCCGCGACGGCTCGCCGTTGTCGGTGGCGTCCACCACCACCCGCAGGTACTTCACCTTGCCCTTCGGTCGGGCGTCGTGACCCACCGTCGCCGGTGTCTGGTCCCGTTCGAGTGCGGCGATCAGCTGCTCCGCCTCCTCTGCGGTGATCTTGCCGGCGACCAGCATGTCGAGGATGTCCTTGCGTTGTTCGGTCATTCGAACCTCTCCTATCGGATGGCCACGAGCACGGCCGTGCGGCCCTGCTCGATGTCGAAGCGGGCGCCGGGCAGCGCGGAGATGACACGCCAAGCGGCGCCGAGTGCCCGCACCACACCGATGCGGAACACGACGCAGGCCACGATCGCCGCCAGCACGACCAGGACCACGACCGGGAAGAGCACGAGCACCACGGGGAGCACCGGAATCCAGAAGCGGATGGGCCGGTGGTCCGGGCGGTTGACCTTGACGGTCACCAGCTGCGGCATCACGCCCGGCCCTCCAGCTCGGCCAACGCCTGCTGTGCGGTGATCTCACCGCGGCGTAACCGGTCGACGATGTCGGCTCGTGAGGGTGCCGGGTCGGTCTCGACGAAGTCGAGCATCTGCGTGATCCGGTTGAGTCGTGACTTGATCGTCGGGTAGCTCACCCCGAAGATGCGTTCCATCTCCTTGATCGAACCGTGGCAACGCACGAACGCCGTGACGAAGACCTGATCATCGACGTTGAGATGAGCCAGTTGCGGTGGCTCGAACTCGCCCTCGATCGCGACGCCGTTGCTCGCGAGGCGCACCCGCTCGACGACGAACGGCTGCCCTCGCGTCAGGCTGGTGAGTTCCTGCCAGTCCATCGCCTGCTCTGTCATACCTAAATTTGTAACGCAGAAATCTTCAACTTCCAAGAGTTCGACCTTAACTTTTTTAATTTCCTGCTCGTGGTGGCATCGGCGTCGGAGGTGGGCGCCGGGGTGTGACGGGCGGGTTCGCAGGGAGGTGCCACGACAGTTGGCGCGCTGTCGGTGCCCGTCGCATGCGAAAGACTTGTTGCGAAAGTGTGCCTCAGCGGCGTATAACCGAAAGGAGTCTTTCGGTAAGGGGTGCCATGAAGCAGAACGAGCCAGAACGCCGGGTGCGCGTCCGGGACGCCACCACGCTGCGCGCCCTCGCGCACCCGCTGCGCCTGCGGCTGCTGCGCTATCTGCTGGCCGCCGGCCCGAGAACCGCCGCGCAGTGCGCCGACGCCCTGGACGACACCGGATCGAACTGCAGCTATCACCTGCGTCAACTGGCCCGGCACGGCCTCATCGAGCGGGTCCCCGCCGAGGGGTCCAACCGGCGTGACCGACCGTGGCGCGCCGCCGCCACCGGGCTCGAACTCCTCCCGGATCCCGATGATGCCGAGGGGCAGCAGATCACCGACGCGCTGACCGCCATCGAGCTCGACGAGGTGTTCCGATCGTTGCAGCGCTACCAGCATCAGCAGCACAAGCTGACCGACGAGTGGCGGGAGAGCGCCACCTTCCACAGCTACACGCTCTCGCTCACTCCGGAGGAGCTGCGGCACCTCACGCTGACCCTGGACGCCGTCATCCGGCCGTACCTGCGTCCGTTGCGCACCGCGCCCCCGAGCGACGCCCGGCCCGTCAGCCTCAACCTTCAGGCGTACCCCACGCCGGAGTTCATCTGACATGGTGACGCTGCTGCGACACCGCGGATTCGTCCTGATCTGGGCTGCCGGGCTCTTCTCCAGCGTGGCGAGCTGGCTGCTGCTCACCGGGCTGCCGATCTACGTGTTCGGGGTGACCGGCTCTGCGCTCACCACCTCCGCCGTCTTCCTCGTCGAACTGTTGTGCGGCATCACGCTGGGATCGTTCGCCGGTGCTCTCGCCGATCGTTTCGACCGGTTCCGGCTCATGAGTTGCGTCGCCGCGCTCCAGGCCGCTGTGGTGATCCCGCTGCTCGGTCAACCCGACCACCACCTGTGGGTCATCTCGCTGGTCGCCGGCGCCCAGGCGGTGCTGACGCAGACGTTCGACTCCGCCCGCAACGCCGTGTTGCCAGGTCTCGTCGAGCCCGCGCACCTGGTGCGCGCCAACAGCGTGATAGCGCTCAACATGAGCGTGGGACGGCTCATCGGAGGTTCGCTGGGCGGGTTCGCGATCACCCGCGACGGCACCCGCTACCTGGCCGTCGGCGCCGTGGTGGCCTTCGTGATCACGGCGGCTCTGATCGCCGCCGGCCGCCGCGCCG
Source organism: Micromonospora arida (assembly GCF_003857035.1). GTDB lineage: Bacteria > Actinomycetota > Actinomycetes > Mycobacteriales > Micromonosporaceae > Micromonospora > Micromonospora arida. Next base: position 223 of record NZ_QGSY01000068.1, on the reverse strand, counting down.
CCCACCACGCAACTGCGCAGCCGACGACCCCGGACCGTACGTCGTCGTTCTTCACCGCCTGGCGACACGGCCTCACGACGGTGCTGCGCAACCGCGCCGTGCGGATGACGATCGTGAGTGTGGCGTTGGGCGGCATCGCGCAGGGCCTGTTCGTGGTGCTCTTCGTGGTCTTCGTCAGCCGCGCGCTGCATGCCGACGGCACCCTCACCGGTGTGCTGCGTGG
>NZ_QGSY01000069.1 GCF_003857035.1 Micromonospora arida | reverse complement strand
GATCGGCGTTGATCGCGGCCGCCGCGTTCAGGCCGGCCGCGGCGGACGTGCAACCGCTCCCCCTGCGGCCCGAAGAGACTGAGGGCTTCGGCGGTGCCCGGGCCGGGGTTGAAGAAGAGGTGCGGGATGCGGGTGTCGAACTCGGCCACCTCCCCCGGGGTCAGCGTCAGATCACGGTCACCGAGCAGCAGCCGGATCCGGCCGGAGAGCACGTAGAGCCACTCGTACCCCTCGTGGGCCTGCGGGATTCGGCCCCCGGCGGACGGGTCCGGCGGGAAGATCTGCTTGAACGCCTGGACACCGCCCGGTCGGCGGGTCAGCGGCAGGTACGTCACGCCGTGGATGACGATCGGTTTGGGGCGTACCCGGGGGTCGCCGGTGGCGGGGGCGTCGACCAGTTCGTCCAGCGCCACCTGGTAGGCCCTCGCCAGCGGGAGTAGCAGCTCCAGGGTGGGCCGACGACTACCGGACTCCAGCCGGGACAGGGTGCTCACCGAGATGCCGGTCAGGTCGGCGAGCTGGGTCAGCGTGGTCCCGCGTTGGTGACGCAGGGCACGCAGCCGGGGGCCGACGGCCGCCAGCGCGGCGCTGTCCTCGTTTGCCATAACGGCAAGGATAGTTGCCACCTTGCCGACGGCGACGGATGGTGGGCGCAGCCGACAGAGCAAGAGGGAGATATACCGGTGGACGAGACATATGACGTGGTGGTGGTAGGCGGCGGCGCCGCAGGGCTCAGCGGGGCACTGGCGCTGAGCCGGGCCCGACGGTCGGTGCTGGTGATCGACTCCGGGGAGCCGCGCAACGCGCCGGCCGACCGGATACACAACTACCTCGGCCGGGAGGGGACGCCGCCGGGCGAGTTGCTCACGATCGGACGGGCCGAGGTGGCCGGGTACGGCGGGCAGTTCCGCACCGGGCGGGTGCAGGCAGCGACCCGGGACGACGACGGGTTCCGGCTGAGCCTCGACGGCGGGGAATCGGTGCGGGCCCGCCGGCTGCTGGTAACCACCGGTCTGACCGACGAACTGCCCGACGTGCCCGGCCTGGCCCAGCGGTGGGGTCGCGACGTGCTGCACTGCCCGTACTGCCACGGCTGGGAGGTTCGCGACCGGCGGATCGGCGTCCTGGCGACCAGCCCGCTGAGCGTGCACCAGGCCGAGATGTGGCGACAGTGGAGCCCCAGCGTGCTGCTCCTGCTGCACGACTCCCCGGCGCCGGACGCGGAGACCGCCGAGCGGCTCGCCGCCCGCAGCATCGCGGTGGTGCCCGGCCCGGTCGCCGCGGTGGAGGTGACCGACGACGCGCTGACCGGCGTACGGCTCGCCGACGGCCGGGTGGTGGCGCTCGACGCGATCGTGGTGGCGACGCGGCTGACTCCCCGCGCCGACATGCTGGTGGGATTGGGTCTGGCCCCGGAGGAGGTGACGATGGGTGAACACGTCATCGGCGCCCAGATCCCGACCGACGCCACCGGCGCGACGACCGTCAGTGGTGTCTGGGTGGCGGGCAACGTGGCCGACATCCGCAGTCAGGTGATCACGTCCGCCGCGGCCGGCCTGAACGCGGCGGCCGCGATCAACGCCGATCTCATCGCCGAGGAGACCCGCGACGCGGTGTCCGCGTACCGGCAGATGGTGGCCACGACGTTCGAGGAACCGGCGTGGGAGGAGCGCTACCAGTCCCGCCCCTCGGTCTGGAGTGGCCGGCCGAACCCGCAGCTGGTCGCCGAGGTCACCGACCTGGCCCCGGGGCGCGCCCTGGACGTGGGCAGCGGCGAGGGCGCCGACGCGGTGTGGTTGGCCGAGCGCGGCTGGCAGGTGACGGCGGTGGACATCTCCACCACGGCGTTGAGCCGGGCCGCCGCGCACGCCGAGGCCGCCGGCGTGGGCGACCGGATCGAGTTCACCCACGCCGACCTACGGGACAAGCCGCCCACCGAGGAGGCGTACGACCTGGTGTCCGCGCAGTTCATGCACCTGCCACCGGCGGAGCGGCGGGAGTTGTTCGGCCGGCTGGCAGCGGCGGTGGCACCCGGCGGCGTCCTGCTGATCGTCGGGCACCACCCGGCCGATCTGTGGGGGTCGGCGCACCGGATGCACATGCCGGACGCGATGTACACGGCGCAGGACGTGGCCGCCGATCTGGAGCCGGCCCACTGGGAGGTGCTGGCGGCGGAGGAACGCTCCCGCCTCGCGACCAATCAGAACGGCGAGGACATCACCCTCCACGACGCGGTCCTGGTGGCCCGCCGACGTTGACCTCGCGTCTCCCCCCGTCCCGCTGTTGACCTGCGTCGATCATGGAGTGATGGTGGATGACAAAGGTGGTGGAGCACCACCTTTCCGGCACCAGGAGTCCATGATCGGCGCGGGATCGGGGCAATGCGGGACGGCAACGTGAGAGGTGGTGGGGCAGGACTTCGCATGAGGTCCGCTCGGCGGTAGCGTTGCGCCACACTGACGGCCCGTGGGGCAGGCGACCGCCGACCCTGACGCCCCGATCGTACGGAGGATGGTGCATGTCCATCGGCGCTGAGCCGCACGCAGCACGCGACGATGCGGCCTCCCGGCCGAGCTTCGAGCTCACCCTGCGCGGATACGACAAACGCCAGGTGGACCGGCACCTGGAGCAGCTCGACGGCCAGATCGCGATGCTGAGCGGGGAGCACGGGCGCTCCGCCGTCCGCGTCCGTGAACTGACCGCCGAGGTTCAGCGGCTGCGCGCCGAACTGGCCGAGCTTCAGGAGCAACCCGTGCAGGTGGACCGCGCTTCGTTCCATGATCTGGGCCCGATGGTCGGCGAGATCATGGCGCTCGCCGAAAAGCAGGCCAGCATCATCACCGAGTCGGCCACCGACCGGGCCAACGAGCTGCGCAGCGAGTCCGAGCGGATCCTCGCCGACACCCGTGAGCGGGCCGCGCAGGCACGTCAGGATCTGGCCGAGGAGCTGGCCGCCCGGCGGGCCGAGCAGGAGCAGGCGCACGAGGAACGGCGCACCCTGGCCGAGGCCGAATTGACCGCGATCCGCGAGCACGCCGAGCAGTTGCGGGCCGACGGTGAGGCCGTGCACGAGCGCGCCCAGCACGAGGCCAAACGGATCACCGAGCAGAGCGCGCAACAGCTCAACCAGACCCGGGTCGCCGCCGACGCGCTGATGAAGTCGGCCCGCACCCAGATCCAGCAGGAACTCCAGTCGGCCCGCTCCAAGCACCAGCAGGAGATGGCCCAGTGGCAGGCCAACGTGGAGCGAGAGGTCAACGAACGGCGTACCGCCGCCGAGCAGGACATCGCCGAACAGCAGGCCGCCGCCGAGCAGGAGCTGGCCGAGGAGCGCAGCGCGACCGAGCAGCAGATCGCCGCGCTACTGGCCGAGGCGCAGCAGCACGTGACCGAGCTGCGCAACCGCGCCGACGAGCAGTCCGCCAGCCACCAGCAGCAGCTCGCCGCCCTGCAGAAGGAGCTTGAGGAGCGCCGGCAGGAGGCCGCCGAGCTGAACGCCGAGCTGGACACCGGCCGCCAGCAGCTCGCCGAGATCCGCCAGGAGGGCGAGACCCTGGAGAACGAGCTGTCCCGGATGCAGCAGCGACTCGGTGAGGTCCGTCGGGACCTGACCGCCGAAAGTGCCCGGTTGGACGAGGCCCGGCGGGCCGGGGACTCCGCCGAGCGGCACGCCAAGGAGGTCCGCGCCCGCGTACAGCGGGAGGCGAAGCGGGTGGCCGACCTCGCCGCCGCCGCGGTCATGGCCGCGGCAGCCGGCGGTACGGAGACCGCTGAATACCCGATGGTCGGTTCCCGCTCCAGCGCCGACCGTCCCGCCTCGGAGCGGGTAGGCGTCGAGCGGCTCACCGTCGACCGCGTCGGCGTCGACCGGCACCCCGCGGAGCGACCCACCGTGGACGACACGGACGCCGATCGGGCCACCACCGACCGCGCCCCGCTCAACGCCGCACCTGCCGACCGGAGCCCGGTCGAGAACGGCTACGCCGACCTGACCCCGATGGAACAGGCCACTGGCGACCGGGCCCCGGCGGAGCAGGCGAACGACGAGCATGCGGACGCACCGGCGGTAGCGGACGAGTCGACGACGTCCGAACGTACGGCGGCCCGGGACGTCAGCGCCGACGACGCCGAGCGGACCTTCCCTCGACACATCGGCACGGACGCACCGACGCCCGTACCGTTCCTGGCCTTCGGGCAGCCGAGTGAGAACGGCGCCGCCCGACACTGACCGCAACAGCGCTCACTCCCGCCCGGACAAGGGCGGACCAGCGGTGATCAGGTGATGAGAAGTAGGTCGTAGAAGGTCGGGAGACCTCCTTCTCATCACCTGATCAAGGCACGGGTGATGGCCTCGGCGGATTCTGCTCCGAACCGGGTCGCAGCCGCCGCTTGAGCTGGCAGGCTGGGCTGGCCGCCGCGCACCAGCGGTGGCCGCCGGCCTGGCCGGTGACCGAGAGGAGCGCCGGTGACCGACCAACCGGAGGAGTTCGACCTGCTCGTCGTCGGTGGCGGCAAGGCCGGCAAGACGTTGAGCATGGACGTCGCCCGATCCGGGCAGCGGGTCGCCATGGTCGAGCGCGGCATGATCGGCGGCAGCTGCATCAACGTCGCGTGCATCCCGACGAAGGCGCTGGTGACCAGCGCGCGGGCCGCTCGCCAGCTGCGGGACGCGTCGGCGCTCGGCCTGACGGTGGAGGGCGGCCGGGTCGACATCGACCTGTTGCGCGCGCACAAGCAGGACGTGGTGGAGGGGATGGTCGCCGCCAACCGGCAGCAGTTCCTCGACTCCGGTCTGCACCTGGTGATCGGCGAGGCCCGGTTCGTCGGCCCGCGGACCGTACGGGTGGCACTCGCCGACGGCGGCGAACGGCTGCTGCGCGGTAGCGACGTGGTGATCAACACTGGCACTCGCCCCCATCTGCCGTCGGTGCCCGGGATGGCCGAGGCCGGGGTTCTCACCAGCGACGAGTTGCTGCGCCTGGACCGGCTGCCGGCCCGGCTGGTGGTGCTCGGCGGCGGCACCGTCGGGGTGGAGTTCGCGCAGATGTTCGCGTTGTTCGGCAGCGCGGTGACCCTGGTCGAGGGTGGTCCACGGCTACTCACCCGCGAGGACCCCGACATCAGCGACGCGGTGATGCGCGTCTTCCTCGACGATGGCATCGACGTACGGGTGGGTGTGGCCGTCGCGCGAATCGACCGGGAGGCCGACGGCTCGCTCCGGGTGACGTTGGACGACGGCAGCGTGGTGATCGGGGACGACGTGCTGGTGGCGGCCGGGCGGGAACCGGTCACCGACGGGCTCGGCCTGGACGTGGCCGGCGTACGGCTCAGCGAGCGGGGCTTCGTGGAGGTCGACGAGCACCTACGCACCAGCGCCGAGCGCACCTGGGCGGCCGGGGACGTCGCCGGCAGCCCGCAGTTCACCCACGTCTCGTTGGACGACTACCGGATCATCCGAGCGAACCTCGCGGGAGGCCGGCGCAGCACTGCCGACCGGCTGATTCCGTACACCGTCTTCACCACCCCGGAACTGGCGCGGGTCGGCCTGACCGAGACCGAGGCGCGCCGCGCCGGGTACGACATCCAGGTCGCCCACCTGCAGGTCGCCGCCATCCCCCGGGCACGCACCCTGCGCCAGACCCAGGGCATGTGGAAGGCGGTCATCGACACCAGCACTGACCGAATCCTCGGTGCGGCGTTGCTCGGCGCCGAGGCTGGTGAGGTGATCACCTTGGTGCAGCTGGCCATGCTCGCCGGGATGCCGTGGCCCGCTCTGCGGGACGCGGTCATCACCCACCCGACCATGACCGAGGGTCTCAACCTGCTCTTCGCCTCGCTGGAGTCCAGCCCGGTCCGCTGAGCGCCGCGCGGCCCACCCGGTCCGCTGAGCGCCGCGAGGCCCACCCGGCAACCGCGCAACGGGGCTAACCGGCGATCTCGTCGCGTACCCGTTGTTGGAAGGCGCGGGCCTGCGTCCCGGTGGGCGGCTCCCCGCCGTGGCGTGCGGCGACCGCCTGACGGATCACCTCGGCCCGGTCGCCGGCGTCGATCAGCCGCTGGCCGGCGGCGACCTTCGCCAACCAGACGCCGTCGCGGTGGCGCACCAGCGACCGGCAGGCGCCGAGTACGGCGTCCTCGGTGCCGGGCGCGGGTTGGTCGCCCGGCGGAGTAGGCAGGGCGAGCCACCAGGACAGCGCCTCGATGAGCAGCCGGCGCAGGTCGGCCGGGGCGAGGTCGGCGAAGGCCTCCCCCGCCGGCGGGCCGAGCAGTGGGAGTCCACTCTGGTGCAGGATGCTGCGATCGAGGCCGTACCAGAACCGGCCGTCGGCGGCCGGGCGGTCGGCGGGGTCGAGGGTGCGCCGGAACGGCATGCCGGCCCCGGTGTTCAGCTCGACCTCGAAGCCGGGCTCCGGGGTGCCGGAGGCGGCCACCGCCCGGTCGTAGACGACCAACTCCAGTCCGCGTGCGGGGCAGGGCAGCGCCTCGTGCCGCAGCCGGGCGACCAACGTCTGCTTGGCGGCCTCGGTGAGCGGTCCGACGCTGAGCAGCGCCACGTCCACGTCGCTGCGGCCGGGCTGGTACGCCCCGAGCCCCACCGAGCCGGCCGCGTACGCGCCGACCAGGTCGGCGCCGAGCACCTCCCGGGCGGTGCTGACGAGGTCATCGAGGTAGCGCTGAAGATCGGAGTCCACGGGCCATCATGACGCACGGGTCGGCCCCCGGGCGGGGCTACCCCGCGTAGAGCAGCAGCAGACCGGCGACGGTGTAGGCGACCATCAGCGCCAGCAGGGGTAGTTGGCCGGCCACCGCCCGGGCCCGGGGGAACAGGTACAGGGCGCGGTCGTGGGCCAGCAGCGTGCCGAGCAGGTGCCCGAGGATGATGACGGTGATCTGGAGGGTCGCCACCCCGGAGGGCGTGATCAGCGCGGTCTGCGGTTCCCAGTTGGCGGTGCCGAGCCAGTTGGCGCCGGTGCCCAGGGGGTCGGAGAGCAACGCGACGGTGCGCTGGCCCTCCAGGATCAGCAGCGAGTAGTAGTGCGCGACCACGTACCCCACCGCGATCGGCACGATGGAGTGGGCGATCTCGCCCGGCACCGCACGGGCATCGGTCGCATCGGCGCGACCGATGCGCGCCGCGGCACCGGTGGCCGCGAGGTACGCCACCGCGACGGCGGCGATGACGAGGCTCAGACCGGCGCTGCCGGTGACCGCCGGGTGCAGGCCGTTCTCCTGGCTGAAGCGCAACCAGCCCGGCGCGTTGGAGAGGCTGTCGTACATTGTCGAGCCGAGCAGCACGATCACCACGGCGACCAGCCCGGGGCGGGGTCGCAGGCCGGCGATCCCGTCGAGCGGGTTGCGCCAGACCAGGACGCCGTCGGCGGCCCGGCCGAGTGGGGCGAGCTGACCGATCACTGTGCTGTACGCCTCGAACGGGTCGGCGTGGTCGAACCAGCCGGCGCCGAACAGCACCGCGCCGGCCAGCAGGACCACCGCGTACCCGGCCAGCCAGGCGGTGATGACCGGCAGGGTGGCCCGGTCGGGGGCGACCAGTTCCAGCCAGACGAACCCGAACACTGTGGCGGCGGCCGGCCACCAACCGACGCGGTCGGGCAGCTCACGGAGCCCACGGTTCGGGTCGCGCCGCGCCGCCAGCGCCGCGAGCAGGTGCACCGTACGCAGCGGGTTGACCGCCCGCCAGATCGGGCCGAGCAGCAGCGACAGCGGGGCCAGCCCGACCCAGAGCAGCACGTAGAGCGCGCCGGCGGTCGGGTTGTCAGCGGTGTCCGGCCCGCCCAGCAGACCGAGGCAGAACCAGGCGGCGGCGAGCAGGCCGAGCCCGCGCAGCGTCCACCGGAACGCGGGCGCGTCGACGAGTCGGGCGAGCCACCGCGGCACCGGGCGACCGCCGGTGGCGTCCCGGTCGAGCCGGGGTTCGCGCCAGAGCAGTCCCAACGCCACGAACGTGACGACGAGGGTCAGCGCGGCGGCGACGACGAGCTGCGGCAGTGTGATCGGCAGGTCCTGGCGGCCACCGACGCCGTGTGCCAGCAGCGTGGGAGCGGCCGTCATGTCGTTCAGCGGACGACGAGCTGGAAGAGCACCAGCTCGGACTCGTGCGTCTCCACCTCGAACAGCCCGGTCTTGTCGGCGCGGAACTCCACCGAGCCGGGCGTCCCGGCCGGCAGCCGGGCACCCAGGTCGTAGCCGTGCACGTGCAATTCGTCGGACACGTCGGAGGTGACGGTGATCCGGACCAGCTGGCCCTTACTGACGGTGACCCGTCCGGTCGGCGGATCGACCCGCTTCTTCGCGATCGTGACGGTGATCTGTTGGTCCACCGCGGTGGTGCTGGCGGAGGCGCTGGGCGTGCTGGTGGCCGTCGGGGTCGGCGCGGTGGGGGTCGCGCTCGACGGGGCCGCGGCCGTC
>NZ_QGSY01000197.1 GCF_003857035.1 Micromonospora arida | reverse complement strand
CGTGGGGCGTGGGGCGTGGAGCGCGTGGGGCGTGGAGCGTGGAGCGCGTGGGGGCGCGGAGCGCGGAGAGCGCGGAGAGCGCGGAGAGCGCGGAGAGCGCGGAGCGCGGAGGGCGTGGGGCGTCGAGGGTGCGGAGAGCGGGGGTGGGGTTAGGCGGCGGTGGACCAGATGGCGCGGAAGGCGGCGGCTTCGCCGGAGAGCCATCGTTCGATCTGGTCGGGCTTGGCGTCGGAGGGCATGCGGTGGGCCAGGCCGCGGCGGACGTCGACCAGGACCGGCTCGGCGTGCGGAAGCACCGCGTCCATGTGGCGGGCCATCAGGTGCAGGGTGGCGAGCACCGACTCCTCGCTCGGTGGGGCCTCGTCGAAGTGCAGGCGGACCGCTTCGGCGCGGCCGTCTGCGTGGCGTACCCCGAAGTGGGGGTTGATCTTGACGGGCAGGTCGCCCAGCATGGCCAGGGCGTCGCGGGTCTGGGCGAGATCGACGGCGGCTGGCTCGCCCAGGGAGTGCAGCCAGGTCGTGGCGCCGGGGGTGAGCGCCTGGTAGAGCGGGCGCCATCGTGGCTTGACGATGTCGGCCACCCCGGCCAGGTGCGTGCCGCCGGTGTGGAAGGCGATGTCGGCCTTGAGCGCCTTGACGAACTGGCCGTGCGGGTTGAAGCCGGACCGGCTGGCGCGCTGCTTGCGCAGCCCGCCCACGAAGGTCGCCTTGGTGGGGCCGGTGCGGTCGACGTAGCGGGTGAAACCGAGCAGTGTGGCGTAGGGGGTGAGGGGCGTGGAGGCGGGCGCGGTCACGGGCGTCCTCCCAGGTCAGGGACTCGATTAGTACATACATTCTAATCGACGGGTCTGACATTGCCCAGTAAAAGTAGGGGGTACTGTCCTGTCCGCAGGCACCTGGCACGGTCCGGGATGACTGGCAAAATTGGGGGCACGAGCGTCCGGGCCAAGTGACACACTGTGTCCGTCTTGCTTCACCTCTGGCGGCCTGCGGTCCCTTCACAAGGCCTGAGTTCACGCCTCACTGGCCGCCATGGCCTGCTCAACGAATCGGGCCAGGGTCAAGGTCCGCCCTGACCCTGGTTGATCCCGCCGGCGACCGTCGGGGGCACGGCGAGGTGCCGTCGCCTCACTGGTGGAGGCGAGGCAGCAGCGTGCCGCCGTCGGTGTGCTCGCGTAGGTAGTCGGCAAGCGTCGCCAGGTCGGCGCCGGTCATCGCGTGATCCCCCGATCGCGCTGCTCGGCGCGCAGACACGCCGGGTGCCAGCGGACGTAGCGGGCGCCGTCGTCATCGATGGTCGGCACCGTCCGGGCGTCGTCGAGCGGCACGTACTGACCGCAGTCGCCCGGCCGCACCGGTTGCGCGGGTCGGCGCGGTCCAGAGCGTCCGAGTCGACCGGCGGCAGCTCGCCGTCCAGGTAGACGGTGACGCCGTCACCGGAGCGGCGTGGCCGGCGCCTGCGGGAGATGCCGGACGGGCGCAGCCGGTGGCGCTACCTAAGCCGGTGGTAGACGACGTCTTCGAGGTTGCCGCGGTTGAAGGCGGTGTTCGGGCTCCCAGTCGCAGCTGCATTCCACAGTGGCGTACACCTGCTGGTCACGGAAGCTGTCGCGCTCGACGGCAACCTCGACGGGTGGACCCCAACCCATCGACCGAAGTCCATGATCGCTGCCCCTCGTCCACGGACAGAACCTAGCCGCACGGGCAGGCCGCAGCCGGCAGTGCGCCGGTGCGGGGCCTGCGTTGGAACGCTTCCTCGATCTCGGTGAGTAGACGCTGCCGGGCCGCTGCGTCGATCAGCTCACCGCGGACGAACACACTGTCGATCCGGCTCACGTTGCTGATGTCGTGCATCGGGTCCGCGTCGAGCAGGACCAGATCGGCGATCTGGCCACGCGCGATTGCGCCCCGATCGCGCTGACCGAGGCTGCGGGCCGGCTCCAGCGTCGCCGCCCGCAGCGCCTGCGCCGGGGTCAGACCGGCCCGGACCAGCAGACGCAGTTCGTCGTGCACGCTGAAGCCCGGCAACAGGTAGGCGGTGCCGAGGTCGCTGCCGGTCAGCAGTGGCACGCCGGCCCGGGCCAGCTCGCCGGCCAGCCGCAGGCGCCGCTCGAACAGCTCCTCGCGTTCGGCGCTCTCGCGGGGAGTGCGGCCCTTCAGATAAAAGTTCTCGGTCGCCCACTGCCAATACCCGAGCGTGTCCGCGCTGGCGTACCGGAAGCGTGGGTCGTTGTGCTGCACCTGCTGCGGCACATCGCAGGTCAGGTGTAGGACGAGGGTGGGCGTCACGTGAGTGTTGTTGCGGGCCAGCCGCTCGAACACCCTGGCGGCTCGGTCCCGGCTGTAGCTGCGGGCTGCCGCGTACTCGACCGGGTGCAGGCCGGTGAACCATCCGGCGTAGTCGCCACCGGCCACCTTGATGCGGGAGATCTCCCGGCGCAGTCGCCGTTCGTCGCGGGAGGTGTCGTACCAGAATTCGAAGAGATGCTCGATGCTGTGCAGCCCGGCGTCGCTCGCCTCGGTGACCGGCACGAAGTCAGGGACGTGCCCTAGGAACGGCAGGTCGATGCGGCGAGCCTCGGCGGCGATCGCATGGAAGGACTCGCGGCTGAGCCGGGTGTAGGTCTTGAGGAAGTCAGCGCCGGATTCCTGGCGTACCGCGGCCCTGGCCTGGTCGGCGTCGGCCACCGCGACATAGGGAGGGCCGAGCCCTTCCCACAGTGAGGGTGCGCCGTCCAGTATCGCGCTGCCGATCAGGAACTGTGGCCCCAGCCGGGTGCCCGAGGAGATGTCGGCACGCCAGCCGCGGACAGCGTTGCTCGATGACATCTGCCGCACGGTTGTGACGCCGTTGACCACGTACATCTCCGGGTCGTACGGGTCGATTTCGGTGGCATGGGTATGCATGTCGGCGAGGCCCGGGATGAGGAACTTACCGCGGCCGTCGATGACCCGCGCGCGCTCCGGCACCGGCATCCTGCGGAGGTCGCCCACATCAAGGACGCGGTTCCCGCGGATCAGAACATTTTGCGTACGCCGAATGCCGTTGACGGCGTCGATCGCCGTCACTCCGGTCACAGCTGTGATGTCCGTCGACGCCGCTTCTGCCACCGCCGAGGCGCGGGTCGCGCCGAACAGACCTGCTGCGGTCCCGGCCAGCACCGTACGCCGGGAGATCGTCGTTGCCATGGAACCCTCCTGTAGGTCGAAGTTTGCTAATCCTCATCGAGGCGGAATCTCGGTGTCGGTAGTGCTGGCACCCCGGACCGGGGTAGGAAAAATCCCCGAGGCGGTGCGTACCGCTGCTCGTTGCGAGTTGGCCGGCGTGCCCGTTGACTGGCCTGTCCCTTACCGAGTCGGAGGTAGTCCCGGGCGGCGGTCAGCCCAGGGCGTTCGGTGGAGCGGGTGGAAGGCTCATTCATGAATGTGCCGAGGCCGCGTGACGTTGATCCGGTATCGACACCATCGACTCAGGCCGCTGCCCCCAGGTGAGGGCGATCCAGAGGTCGGTGATCGTCGAATCATCGAGGTAGAGCGTGAGCGGCCCGACCGCCGGCGGTAGGGGCTCGACGAGGAGCCCACTGCGCAGGTCGCCGACGCTCGGATCGGCGCGCGGCAGGGTCTTGTGCCGAGACCCCGGCGGGTTGTCGGCTGCCGCGTCGTACAGCGTCACGTCGGCGTCGCCGGCCGAGGCGAAGAGTTCCAGTGCGTGCAGCACCCGGTCGGTGGTGAGTCGGGACCAGTACGGGTAGTGCTCCTCTCGCAGCGTGAGCGTCAGCGGTGCGGTCGGCGGTAGGCCGGTAGGGGTCGTCGCGACGAAGCGGGCCACTCGGTCGGGAACTCGTGCCGTACGGACAGCAGCCTGGTCGAGCCGACCGCCGCCGCCGCGGCGATCCGCCCCTGCAACGCCGCCACGGCGGCCGATCGCAGCGCGGCTGCCGACCAGGCTGTCGCCCTCTACGTCAGCGGCTCTAACAACCAGATCCAGGTCAACCAGGCTGGTCGCGGCAACGCCGGTGCGAGTCCCGAATCGCCAGATGACGAGAACGTGGCCAGGTCGAGCCTGCGATGGACCCGCAGGCAGACGCTGTGGACCATCGCCGACAGCGCGTACGCCCTTGGGATCAGTGCGCTCCGCGACACCTCGGACAGCGTCCAGCCTGTGCCGCCGTACGCCGTGATCCGCTCGGCCGAATCCCCTGGGTGCGCATCGTTGCCGAGGTGCTGGCGTAGCCCGGGCTCGTCCTTCGCCTGCAGCAGCGACACGTACGTCTCCGCATAGCCGCGGAGGGTCGCTGGGTCCGGATTCGACGACTCGTCCGGACCACCGCATCCGCCGAAGACGGCGGCAAGGAGAGGCCCTTCCTAGAGCTGACCGACGTCGGTGATCCGCACGACCGCCGCGCCGACCTCGTCCGAGGCCACCAGGTCGATCTCGGCGCTGATGCCCCAGTCGTGGTCGCCGTCCGGGTCGTCGAAGATCTGCCGTACGGTCCACCGCTCCCGGCCCTGCTCGATCATCAGCAGCGCCGGACCGCGGGCGTCCGGCCCGACCCCGATCGAGTCGTACGCCTCGAAGTACGGCGCCAGGGCGTCGGCCCACGCGTCGTAGTCCCAGCCGTCCTCGGCGTCCAACTCGGCGAGCAGGTCCCAGCGGCGTAGCGCGGCCAACTCGACGCGTCGGAACAGCGCGTTGCGCACCAGCACCCGGAACGCCCGCGCGTTGCGGGTCACCGCCGGCGGCCGATCGGTCAGGGCGGCGTGCGCCTGGGCCACCTCGGCCACGTCGGACGGGTTGCGCAGCCGTTCCCACTCGTCGATGAGACTGGAGTCGACCTGGCGGACCAGCTCGCCCAACCACTCGATGAGGTCGATCAGCTCCTCGGTCTTGGCGTCCTCGGGCACGGTCTGGCGCAGCGTCTTGTACGCGTCGGCCAGGTAGCGCAGGACGAGACCTTCCGAGCGGGTCAGCCCGTAGAACTGCACGTACTCGGTGAAGGTCATGGCCCGCTCGTACATGTCGCGGACGACGGCCTTGGGGGAGAGCTGGTGGTCGGCGACCCAGGGGTGCCCCTGCCGGTACATCTCGTACGCGGCCTCCAGCAGCTCGGCCAGGGGCTTCGGGTGGGTCACCTCGTCGAGCAGCTCCATGCGGGCCTCGTACTCGATGCCCTCGGCCTTCATGGCGGCGACCGCCTCGCCGCGCGCCTTGAACTGCTGCGCGGAGAGGATCTGCCGGGGGTCGTCGAGGATCGACTCGATCACGCTCAGCACGTCGAGGGCGTACGACGGGGACTCGGCGTCGAGCAGCTCGATGGTGGCCAGCGCGAGGGGGGAGAGCGGCTGGTTGAGGGCGAAGTCGAGCTGGAGGTCGACGGTGAGCCGGATCCGCCGGCCGGTCTCGTCCGGCTCGGGCAGCTCCTCGACGACACCGCCGGCCCGCAGGGCCCGGTAGATGGCGATCGCGCGGCGGATGTGTCGGCGTTGCGCGGCGGGTTCCTCGTGGTTGTCGGTGAGCAGGTGCCGCATCGCGGTGAACGCGTCCCCGGGCCGGCCGATGACGTTGAGCAGCATCGAGTGGCTGACCTGGAAGCTGGAGGTCAGTGGCTCCGGCTCGGCGTCGACGAGTCGGTCGAAGGTGGGCTGGCCCCAGCCGATCGAGCCCTCCGGCGGCTTCTTGCGGACCACCTTGCGCCGCTTCTTCGGGTCGTCACCGGCTTTGGCGAGAGCCTTCTCGTTGTCGATGACGTGTTCCGGGGCCTGCACCACGACCCGGCCGATGGTGTCGTAGCCGGCCCGGCCGGCCCGCCCGGCGATCTGGTGGAACTCCCGGTTCTTCAGCAGCCGGGTACGGACCCCGTCGTACTTGGACAGGCCGGTGAACAGCACGGTCCGGATCGGCACGTTGATGCCGACGCCGAGGGTGTCGGTGCCGCAGATGACCTTGAGCAGGCCGGCCTGGGCGAGGGTCTCCACCAGGCGGCGGTACTTGGGCAGCATGCCGGCGTGGTGCACGCCGATGCCGTGCCGGACCAGCCGGGACAGCGTCTTGCCGAAGCCGGCGGTGAACCGGAAACCACCGATCGCCTCGGCGATCATGTCCTTCTCGGCGCGGGTGCAGACGTTGACGCTGGTCAGGGCCTGGGCGCGTTCCAGTGCGGCGGCCTGGGTGAAGTGCACCACGTACACCGGGGCCTGCTTGGTCTCCAGCAACTCCTCAAGCGTCTCGTGCAGCGGCGTCATCGCGTACGAGAAGATGAGCGGGACCGGCCGCTCCGCCGTGCGCACGACGGCGGTGGGCCGCCCGGTGCGCCGGGTCAGGTCGTCGACGAAGCGGGTGGTGTCCCCCAGAGTGGCGGACATCAGGATGAACTGGGCCTGCGGCAGCTCGATGATCGGCACCTGCCACGCCCAGCCCCGGTCGGGTTCGGCGTAGAAGTGGAATTCGTCCATGATCACCTGACCGACGTCGGCCTTCGTGCCCTCGCGCAGCGCCAGGTTCGCCAGGATCTCCGCGGTGCAGCAGATGATCGGGGCGTCGGCGTTGACGCTGGCGTCGCCGGTGAGCATGCCGACGTTCTCGGCGCCGAAGACCTCGCAGAGCGCGAAGAACTTCTCCGACACCAAGGCCTTGATCGGTGCGGTGTAGAAGGTCGTCCGGCTGTCGGCGAGGGCCGCGAAGTGCGCGGCGATCGCCACCAGGCTCTTACCCGAGCCGGTGGGCGTGTTCATGATCAGGTTGGCGCCGGAGACGATCTCGATGACCGCCTCTTCCTGATGGGGGTAGAGGTCGAGGCCGCGCTCCTTCGCCCAGCCGGCGAACGCGTCGAAGAGGGTGTCGGGGTCGGCGCTTGTCGGCAGCGCGGCGGTGAGCGTCATAGCCTGTCCATGGTGCCTGGATCATGCCCCGGTACGCCAACCCGGCCTGCACCGGACCCCCGTCCGGGCATCCCGAACGCCCCGCCGCGTTCCGGTTCGGGCGTTTCGTCGGTCACCGTCGGCGGTACAGCAGGTCGGCGACCGGCCGACCGGCAGTGATCGCCCGCCGTTCGAACTTCGTCACCGGTCGGTGCGCCGGCCGCGGCGCGAAGCCGCCGTACGTGTCCACCAGCTCCGGGTCCGCGTCGAGGGTCTCCCGCATCACATCGGCGTACTCGGCCCAGTCGGTCGCGCAGTGCAGCATTCCGCCGGAGCGCAGCCGGGACCGCAGCAGCGCCACGTGCGTCGGCTGGATGATCCGCCGCTTGTGGTGGCGGGACTTCGGCCACGGGTCCGGGAAGAAGACGTGCACGGCGTCCAACACACCCTCGGGCAAGCCGTTGACCAGGGACAACGCGTCGCCCTCAGCCACCCGTACGTTGCGCAGGCCATCGCGCTCCACCAGGTGCAGCAGGTTGGCGATTCCCGGCGTGTGCACCTCGACCGCCAGATAATCTCGATCCGGGTCGGCGGCAGCCATCGCAGCGGTGGTGTCGCCCATGCCCGAGCCGATCTCCAGCACCACGGGCGCCCGGCGACCGAACAGGTCGACCAGGTCGACGGGCAGCACAGGCCCGTCCGGCACATCCAGGCCGTACGCGGGCCAGAGCCGGCTCAGCGCGTCGGTCTGCCGGTCGCTCATCCGACCCCGGCGGGGGTGGAACGTGCGGATCGTCCGGCTCGCGGGCGGGACGGCGGGGTCATGGTCGGTGGCGGTCACAGCGACCCGAGCGTACGCGACGCCGCCGGCGGATCGGATGTGATGTGCGACCGGAAATGAGAGGATCCAACTGGTACGGCAGGTCGGGTGCTCCACCGCCCGACCCGGCCGCACGGCGTCGAGAGGGGGCATCGTGACAGTGACCCGCGGCGTCGTGACCCTGTCGCTGGTGACCGTGCTGGCCGGCCCCCTGCTGGCCGCCACGCCCGCCCTCGCCGCGCCTGAGCCTGCCGCCGTTGCCCTTGCCGCATCCCAGCCCGCCGTCGCCGTCTTTGCCGTGTCCGAGCGGCCTGCTGCCGTTCTTGCCGTGCCCGAGCAGGCTGTTGCCGTTGCGCCAGCGTCCGAGTGGGCCGCCGCCGTCGCGCCCGCGTCCGAGTGGACCGTTGCCGTCGCGCCCGCGCCGCAGCCCGAAGGGCCGCCCGGCGGAAGGCCTCAACCGACTCCGGCGGTGGACATCTTCGTCGAGGTGAGCCCCAGCACTGTGCAGCCCGGTTACCTGGTCGGCATTCGGGCCAGTTGTCGGGACAACTCGGTGGGCGCCACCGTGGTCTCCGACGCTTTCGGGGCGGTCGGCGTGCAGCCACAGCGCGGGGTGCTCACCGCCGCGCCGATGGTCCGCGAGCGCACCCGCCCCGGCAACTACCGGGTCAAGCTGGAGTGCCGCGACGGCGAGACCGCCTCGACGATGCTCCAGGTGGTCAAGAAGGTCCCCGTCCAGCCCAGCCGTGGTCCGGCGACCGGCTTCGGTGGGAGCAGCGGCGGGATGACCGGCAAGCTGCTGCTGCCCGGCGGCGCAGCGCCATCACGGCGAGGACCAGCCCGGTGATGATCAGCGCCGCCCCCGAGCCGCCGCGCGTCGCTGAGGCCCGCCA
>NZ_QGSY01000232.1 GCF_003857035.1 Micromonospora arida | reverse complement strand
CCAACGACTCACCCGCAGCCCGACCCAACCCAATCTGCTCCCGCTCCAACGGACTCAACCTCGACGCCATAACCACCCCAACGAAGATCACCAAAAGGGGTGTTGCAACCACCGGTTGAGCCCGCCCGCGGAACGGAAACTGTCCAAGATCTGCTGGCAGCCACCAACCGGACCGCACCATCCGCTTCCGCCGACCCGCCATCTGCCTCCCGGCGGGCATCCGGCGTCGCGGCATCCGCCCCGGCGGCACCCGGCGCTGCGGCATCCGCTCCAAGCGGGCACCCGGCGCCGCATCCGCTCCCGGCCGGCGACGCGGCGTCCGCGACCAGCGGCCACGTGCCCGCCGCACGGAAACGGAAGTGCCGCTGGCCGGCACCCCGGGTGGGGGTGCCGGCCAGCGGTCGGTGTCGTGCGGGTGGTGCTGTGCTGTTGTTCTGTGGGTGGTGCTGTTGTTCTGTGGGTGGTGCTGTGCTGTTGTTCTGTGGTGGTGCTGGCGTGGGTCAGCTGTTCCAGTGCTGGCCGACGAGGTCGGTGGCCTGCTGCTCCCACTGGGCGTAGGCGTCCGGGTAGGCCGACACCTGCACGGTCTGCGCCGCCTGGGTCAGGGGCATGTCCTGCCACCCGTCGACCTGCTTGAGGCCCTTGAGGAACGCGGTCGTCGAGTAGGCCGGGTCGGTGATCTGCTCCGGGGTACCCCAACCACTGGACGGGCGCTGCTGGAACAGGCCCAGCGAGTCGTGGTCGTTCTTGTCGCCGAGGTGGCCGAGGTTCTCCAGCTTCGACTCCTGCAGGCTCGTCGCGATCGAGATGACCGCGGCCCGCTCCGGCAGACCGGCCTTCTTCGTCGCGGCGATGATCGCCTTCACGTTCGCGCTCTGCTCATCGTTGAGGCTGATGCGGGACTGCTCGCCCTGCGGCTTCGGCGCGGCCGACTGCACGGCCACCGCGACCGGCTTGGCATCCACGGCCGGGGTGGCGGCGTGGGCGGCGATCGGGCCGGCGAACACACCACCGGCGAACGCGAGACCAGCAACAGACAGCATGCTCTTACGGAAGATCGTGTTCATGAGGGGTAGCTCCTTCGGGGGTAGAACACCCCGACCGCCAGGGGGCGGCGGCAGGGTGTGAGCACCTCGTCCGGCGCTGCACAAACAAAGGGGAAAAAGTTTGGGGGTGACACCCGGTGTCGGGCGTCGGGGTCGGCGACCTGGCGAGCCGGAGGGCTCGCGGCGCCGGGTCCCTGTGTAACGACCGCCGGGCCTGGGTCATTCCGGGGTGGCCCACCTACCGGGCACCCTCATCGAGGCGGTGCCTGCGGTTGGTCGTGGGGACTGTAACGACCGGGCGGAGGCTGGCATTCCAACCTGCGCGACCCAGCCCCCAAGCTCGGGCGGCGGGTCGGTGGTACTGCGATCGTCAGGGTATGTAACGACCCCGGCCCGGCCACGATTCCGGCCCACGGGTGCGCCCGGTCACCAGTCAGACCACCCATAACTGACAAAACGCCCACCTAATGTCGAGCAGGCGGCGTCGAATCGCCCCTCACCCGCCGTGGTCCACTCGGGTTCACGGAAGTCGGGGCATCCGGGACTCCGGGACACGGCGACATCAAGAAACCCGAGTCGATCAAGCCGATCTGCCCGGTTCCGCGCCCCCGAATGCACGGCCCGGTCCTGGACCGGTCAGGTGCCGAGGTAGCGCAGGATTGCGAGGATTCGTCGGCTGTAGCCCGTTGTGTGCGCGAGGTCGAGTTTCTCGAAGATGGCGTTGACATGCTTCTCGACCGCGCTCTGCGACACGTGCAGTCGCTGGGCGATGGCGAGATTCGTGTGCCCCTGGGCCATCTCGTGCAACACGTCCCGTTCCCGCGGCGTGAGCCGACCGAACGGGTCGGGCCGTTCCGAGCCGGCCACCACCTGTCGGACCACCTCCGGGTCGAGGGCGGTGCCTCCGGCGGCGACCCGGTCGAGGGCGTCGAGGAAGTCGTCCACCTGGGCAACCCGGTCCTTGAGCAGGTAGCCGACCCCCTCGGGGCGGTCCGCTAGCAGCCGCCCGGCGTATCGCCGCTCCACGTATTGGGAGAGTACGAGGACGCCGGTGTCGGGCCACCGACGACGTATCTCCAGGGCGGCCCGTAGCCCGTCATCGGTGTGGTTGGGTGGCATCCGGACGTCGGTGACGACCACGTCGGGACGGGATCGTCCGACCGCCTCGACAAGCTGGTCGGCGGTCCCGACCGCCGCGAGCACGTCGTGGTCCTCGTCGGCGAGCAGCCGCGTCAGGCCCTCCCGGAGCAGCGTCGAGTCTTCGGCGAGGACTAGTCGCACGGCAACTGCGCCAGCACGGTCGTCGGACCGCCGGCCGGGCTGGTCACCAGCAGCCGACCGTCCAGCGCGGCGACCCGCCGCGCAAGCCCGGACAATCCGCGTCCGGTCGGCTCCGCCCCGCCGACGCCGTCGTCGTGTACGCGCATCCGGATCCACCCATCCCGTACTCCGATATCGACCGTGACCAGGGTAGCGGCGGCGTGTTTCGCGGCGTTGGTGAGCGCCTCGCAGGCCACGAAGTACAGCACCGTCTCGACCTGCCGCTCGGGGCGGACGGGCAGCTCGCAGCGGATCCGCACCGGCACCTCGGATCCGCGGGCGACGATGGTCAGGACCTCACCCAGATCGCTGTCGTCCAGCGCTGACGGGTAGACCCGCCATGCCACCTCGCGCAACTCTTCGATGGCCCGCTGCACATCCTCGTGTGCCTGGGCGAGCAGTGCGTGTGTGCGGTCGGCGTCCCGGGCGCGCCGGGCCCGGCCGAGCAGCATGCCGAGGGCGACCAGCCGCTGTTGGAGGCCGTCGTGCAGGTCGCGTTCGATGCGCTGCCGTTCGGCGTCGACTGCGGCGATGACCCCGGCTCGACTGGTGGTCAGCTCGTGGACCCGCCGGGTCAGCTCTGCCCTGCTTCCCGGGCCGAGCAGTCGTCGAGCCAGCCGGACGTCCAGTGCGGCGATGCTGGCTACGGCTTGGACATTGAGCAGCAGCAGCACCGCCCCGACGGCGATCTGGGACAGGGCGTCGAGGAGGGTCAGCTCTCCGCGCACCGCCGCGCGCAGCACGATCCCGGCCAGCACCACGCCGACGCCGAGCACGGCGTACGCCAGCAGGCCGAGCGCGCCGGGTAGCAGTCGGGCGGCCAGGTAGCCGATCTGCCGCCGGGTCGCCACGGTGTTCGGCGCGGGCAGATCCGCCGCGGCGAGCAGGCCGGTGAGGCGGCCATGTTCCATCCGCACCAGGCGCCCGCCGTACCGGTCGGTCAGGCCAGCAACCCGACGGCCGGCCGCAGGCGCTACCACGCGCACGCTGGACGCGGCGGCCGCAACGACGAGGAAGGCGAACTCGACGACGGCCGTCGCGATTCCGGTGGCGACACCGAGCGGCAGCCGAAGCCGAAGCCACCACCTGCCGGTCTGCCGCTCCCCCACCACCTCGCCCACCTTCCGCACCGAGCGTGCCCCCCTTCGCCGCTTCATCTGACGCGCCCGCAGGAAACGCTGGCGCGATGGGGGGTCGTTATCTGACACGCCGGTAGGAGACGCAGGCGCCAGTCAGGGCATCACCTGTCGTGCCCGCCGGAGTCGCACCTTCGAGGCGGGGCGTCACGTGACCCGTCCGCGCGCGACGCCGGTGCAATCTGGGGTGCAGAGCAAAGGAAACCAGACGGGCTGGCTAGCGCTCGTCCGAGGTCCACGATCCGCTTCGGTAGAGGGTGCCGCGACCGCCCGGGTCGGGCCTTCCGTTCAGTGCGCTCTGCTCGGGTTCGGTCGGCTCGGGGTTGCGGGCAGCGCGGCGGGCTTTCAGCACGCGGGACCCGACGAACCAGGCGGCTGCCGCCGCGCAGACGACGATCACCACCTTCTGGAGCATGCCGGCGTAGCCCTCGACGAGATGCCAGTTGTCGCCCAGCAGGTAGCCGGCCAGTACGAAGGTGGTGTTCCAGATCAGGCTGCCCAACGTGGTGTAGAGCAGAAACGTGCTCACCGGCATCCGCTCCACGCCGGCCGGGATGGAGATCAGGCTCCGGAAAATCGGGATCATCCGGCCGAAGAAGACCGCCTTCACACCGTGCCGCAGGAACCACGCCTCGGTCCGGTCCACGTCGCTGAGCTTGACCAGCGGAAGCCGGGAGACGATGGCGCGCATCCGGTCGCGCCCCAGGGCCGCGCCGATCAGGTAGAGCGCGAGCGCGCCCACCACCGAACCCAGCGTGGTCCAGAAGATCGCACCGACCAGACTCATCCGTCCCTGCGCGGCGACGAACCCGGCCAGCGGCAGGATCACCTCACTGGGGATCGGCGGGAAGAGGTTCTCCAACGCCACTGCCAGGCCGGCACCCGGCCCGCCGAGTCGTTCCACCAGGTCAGTGACGTAGCCGACGATCCCGTCCTGTGGTGGCTCCGCTGCGGCGGCGGGGGTTCCGGTGGCGAACACGGCGTGGGACGTTCGAATCATGCGCCCACGTTACGAAGTCATCCTGAGAGTCGACCATGGGGCCGACCGCCCGACCGAGCGGGTCGACCACACCCGTGGGGGTGCGGAGAGCCGCACCCCGCTGCGGCTCGCGGTGGTCCAGCCGCCGTGCGTACCACTGGATGTCGCGGCGAACGCGCGGGCGCACGCCGCCGCGGTCCGCGCGGCGCGCGCCCGGTTGGTGGTCTTTCCGGAGCTGTCGCTGACCGGGTACGAGTTGGACGCGCCGGTCGTGTCGGTCGACGACCCGCGGTTGGCGCCGCTGGTCGAGGCGTGCGCCGAGGCGGGGGCGCTGGCGCTGGCCGGTGCGCCCGTCACCGGCGACCACATAGCGATGCTGGCGGTGACCGGTGGCGGTGTGACGGTGGCGTACCGGAAGATGTGGCTGGGGGACGCGGAGGCCCGCCGGTTCCGGCCCGGCGACACCCCGGTCGTGCTCGATGTGGACGGTTGGCGGGTGGGGCTGGCGATCTGCAAGGACACCGGCGTGGCCGCGCACGCGGACCGGACGGCCGCGCTCGGGATCGACGTGTACGCGGCGGGCGTCCTGGAATCGGCCAGCGACGCCGCCGTGACAGACCAGCGGGCGCACCGGATCACCACCGCGCACCGGGTCTGGGTGGCGGTCGCGAGCTTCGCCGGGTCGACCGGCGGTGGCTACACCGAGGCGGCGGGGCGGTCGGGCGTCTGGACGCCGGACGGCGAAGAGTATGCCCGCGCGGGCACCGACCCGGGCGAGTCGGTCAGTGTCAACCTCACGTCCCCCGACCGGGGCGGCGGGCGCGGTTAGGGTGACGTAATGATCTCCGGACGAGTCGTGCAGCTGCGGCGGTACCCGGTGAAGTCGCTGCTCGGAGAGCGGACCTCGGCCGCCGACATCGGCGCGACCGGTATCGCGGGTGACCGTGTGCTGGCCCTGCTGGATCAGACAAGTGGACGGGTGGCCAGCGCCAAGCAACCCCATCGCTGGCGCGGCCTGCTCACGCTACGAGCGACCGGCGGGGTGACCGATCCAGTACGGATAACCCTGCCTGACGGTCGACACCTGTCAAGCGAGGACCCCGGCATCGACACGGCGCTGAGCGCGGCGGTGGGCCGCCCGGTGACCCTCGTCGACGCCGTACCGCCCGGTGCCACCCTGCTGCGGTCCCACCCGGAGGCGGTGCTCGCGGCCGGCCTCACCGAAGAGGTCCTGGCCGACGAGAGCCGGCTAGGGTCGGTTCTGCCCGGGACCTTCTTCGACTTCGCTCCGATCCACCTGGTCACCACCGCGACCCTGGATCGGATCGCTGGGCACGTATCGCCTGGGGCGGGGACTGTGGAGCGCTACCGGCCCAACCTGGTGCTCGACACGGACACGGACGCCTTCGCCGAGAACGACTGGGTCGGACGGGAACTGCGCGTCGGCCCGGACCTGGTGCTCGCCGTGCTGGCCCCGACGCCGCGCTGCGCGGTGCCCACGCTCGCGCACGGCCCGCTGCCCCGCGAGACCGAGGCGCTGCGGGCTCCCGCCCGGCTCAACCGGATCGAACCGCTGCCCGGGATGGGTCCCCAGCCGTGTGTCGGCGCGTACGCCACCGTGCTCCGGTCCGGGCGGGTGGCGGACGGCGACCACGTTACGGTCGGCTCGTGAGCACCGTCCCCTCTCGACTGTCCGTGGTCACACTGGGAGCACGCGACGTCGCCGCGCTGCGGTCGTTCTACCGGTCGTTGGGGTGGCCCGAGCTGCCGGCCAGTGACGACGGTTGGTCGGCCTTCCTGCTCGGTGGTGTGCTGTTCGCGCTCTACCCACTGCCGGAGTTGGCCGCCGAGGCGGCACCGGGCGTGCCCGCGCCGGCCGGGGGCTGGTCGGGGGTCACCCTGGCCTGCAACGTCGACAGCCGCGACGAGGTCGACGCGGCGTTCGAAGCCGCCGTCGCGGCGGGGGCGACGGTGGTGGCGGAGCCGACCGACCGGTCCTGGGGTGGGCGCTCCGGCTACATTGCCGACCCGGAGGGCAACCGCTGGGAGATCGCCTGGGCGGGCACCGCCCGCTTCGACGAGCGCGGCGCTCTTCTCTCCTTTGGCTGAATGTGCTGTTTGCGCGGCGGCACTGACCTTGAAATGCTTCGGGAATGACCTCCTTTCCCCCGACCTTCGCCGATGATGTCGTCGGCCAGTCAGCCCAGGCGCAGTTCGAGGCGTTCATCGACGAGCACCGCAGAGCGCTCAACGGCTATCTGGACGGGCTGACCGAGGAACAGGCGCGCCGGTCGTTGGTGCCGTCCCGGACGACGCTGCTGGGTCTCGTGAAGCACGCCGCGTTCGTGGAGAAAGTCTGGTTCGACGAGGCCGTCACGTGTCGGCCCCGGGCCGAGATCGGCATCCCGGCCACGCCGGACGAGTCGTTCATCCTCGACGACGGCGACACGATCGCCACCGTCCAGCGCGCGCACCGGGAAGCCTGCGAAGCCTCCCGCCGCGCCACGTCCAGCCTGGGCCTCGACGACCTGCTTCGCGGCAACCGGCGCGGCCCGCTGCCGCTGCGCTGGGTCTACCTGCACGTGCTGCGCGAGTTCGCCCAGCACTGCGGGCACGCGGAGATCCTGCGCGAGCAGATCCTGGCCGCCGACTAGCATCGCCGCATGCCGAAGCTGGTCGCGCCCACCGTCCGCCTGCACGCCGCCTGGCTGGAGGCGCACGACGAGTGGGGTCCCGGCCTCCACGAGGACGGTTTCGGTCTGCGGTCGACCGATGAGGTGCGCTCGCCGGACGGGTTCGCGGCCTGGGTCACCCGGCTGGCCGACCGGTCGGGTCCAGACGCGCCGCTGGCGGATAGTCGGGTGCGGTGCACGTACCGATGGATCGTCGAGGACGACCGGGTGCTCGGCGGAATCGCGCTGCGACACGAACTCGACCACTACCTGTTGCGGGTTGGCGGCCACATCGGATACGGCATCCGCCCGTCCGCCCGCCGCCGCGGGCTGGCGACCTGGGCACTGGACCGGATGCTCGGCGAGGCCCGAGCGCTCGGATTGGATCGGGTGCTGCTCGCCTGCGAGGCGGACAACACGGCGTCGGCGAAGACGATCGAACGCCTCGGCGGCGTCCTTGAGGACATCCGAGACACCGAACTCGGTCCGGCCCGGCGGTACTGGATCACGCTCTAGCCCACCCCCCCGGTGTCGGCGAAGCGGCGCAGCGTCCAGCGGGCCGGCGGCCAACCGCCGGGGTCGTGGTCGGTGGTCCATTCGGTGATCGAGGCCGGGGGCACGTCCAGGTCGAACGCCCGGAAGACCGGCTGCGCGCCGAGCGCGTGGAAGGCGCCCTCGACGGTCTCGCTGTGGCCGACCAGGACCACTGTGGAACCGCGGTGCCGGTGAGCGATCTCCATGATCGCGCGGCTGACACGGACCACCAGCTCGGCCCAGCTCTCGTTGCCCTCCTCGAACGGTCGGAACACGCCGCCACCCGCCACCGCGTGGTCGGTGCGGAAGAGGGCGGTCGGCAGGCCGTCGGCGTACGGGGGTGTGTGCCAGGTGCAGAGACCACAGTCGGCCACCGGCCGGACGCCGAACGCCGCGCCGATCGGTTGCGCGGTCTCGACGGCCCTGCGCAGCACGGACGAGTAGACCGCCACCGGCCCGTCGGCGGCGACCTCACTGGTGAGCCGGTTGGCCAGGTCGTGTGCCTGCTCGTGGCCGAGGGCGGTGAGGCCCCGACAGCCACGTGGCCCACCGACGATTCCTTCGAGCTGGTGGACCGACTCGCCGTGTCGCACGAAGATCAGACGTGTCCGCATCGGGACATCATGCCAGCGGTATCGACCGAGGTATCAGTCGTCCGTACGGCTGGTGGAGAAGGCGTCGGCCCGGGCGAGCAGAGAGTCCAGTTTCGCGCCCGTCTGCGCTGGTAGGCGGTTCCGCCGCACCAGCTCGGCGATGTGGTCCCGGAGGTCGGCGACGCGCTCGGCGCGGTCCCTGGTGCGGCGGTTGAGGTCGGCGAGGTCGTCACGCAGGTCTTCGGCGGTCTTCGGGTCGACGTCACGGCGGGCGACCGCTGTGGCGAGGACGGCGGCGAACTCGCTGCTCACCTCCCGGAAGCTGACCGGTAGCTGCTGCCCGACGGTCGAGGGCGCGGTGCTGGCGGTGGGGGGTGGCGAGGACGGTGCGGCCGGCGTCGGCGACTGCGTCGTAGG
>NZ_QGSY01000345.1 GCF_003857035.1 Micromonospora arida | reverse complement strand
GTTGGGGGAGGTTTGGTCGGGCTTGGGTGGGGGATGTGCTGCCGGACGTCTCTGGCGTGATCGCGGCGGCTGGTCGCGTATTGGCGGCGCGGCGTCCGGACAACGGGGACGGTGAGCTGCTTGGCGCGCTTTAGGATTGACGAGCGGCGACTTCGGGCATACAGCGCGGTGATGAGGAAAGGAGGACAGCATGGCTGACGTGGCGAAAGCCCGCACATCCCAGAATGGGAGCGAGCCCTCCACCGCCGAGTTGGTGCAGCGGGCCACTGAGCAGATATCCCGCCTCGTGCGGGACGAACTGACGCTGGCCCGAGCGGAGTTGACCCAGAAGGGTAAGCACGCGGGCATCGGGATCGGCCTGTTCGGCGGCGGCGGCGCGCTCGCGTTCTTCGGTCTGGGTGCGCTGGTCGCCACGGCGATCCTGCTGCTCGACCTGGTGTTGCCCGCCTGGGCCGCGGCGCTGATCGTGGCGGTGGCCTGCTTCCTGGTGGCCGGCATCCTCGCCCTGGTGGGCAAGAAGCAGGTCAGCCGTGCCGTCCCGCCGGTGCCGGCGGCCACGGTCCGCAGCCTCCGGGCAGACATGGACACCGTCACCGCCGCGGTGAAGGACAGGGGGCGGCAATGACCGGTAACGGGACCGGCGACACGGAGGCCCTCCGCGAGGAGATCCGCCGCACCCGGGTCGAGTTGGGCGAGACGATGGAGGCGTTGGCCGCCAAGGCCGACGTCAAGGCGCGTCTGAAGGAGTCCGCCGAGCAGGCCAAGGAGCGGATGCGGGAGCAGGCGGCGCAGACCGTCGCCCGGGTCCGCGGGCAGGCTGCGCGTGGCGCCGGGATGGCGCGGGCGCAGGCGTACGAAAAAGGCGAGTTGGTACGCGCACAGGCGTACGAAAAGGGCGAGTTGGTGCGCCGCAACCCGGTGCCGTGGGCGGCCATTGCGGCCGGCGCGGTGGCCACCGTGGTGGTGCTGATGATCGTGCGGGGGAGGCGTAGGTGAGTAAGAGCATCGGCAGGGTCGCGTACCGGCCGGTCGGCGTGTTGTTGGGTATCGCCGCAGGCACGGTGGCCGGGGCGATCTTCCGGCAGGTCTGGAAGGCGACCGCGGGCGACGGCGAGGCGCCCAACGCGACCGACGAGGATCGCGGCTGGGGCGAGATCCTGGCCGCCGCGGCGTTGCAGGGCGCCATCTTCGCGGTCGTCCGGGCCGCCGTGGACCGGGGCGGCGCGGTCGGCGTACGCCGGATGACCGGCAGTTGGCCGGACTGACCGGCAGCGATTTCAGCCCCCTTCCCGCATCGATGGGAAGGGGGCTTTCGCATGACATCGCACGCCGCCCAGCGCACATGAGGCATCCGTCAGGTCACATGTCGGAGAAATTCGTCGGAGAGGTCGTGACAGACTTTTTACGTCCGTGATTTGCTGGTCCCCGCTGTTGCGAGATGGCGTGGGTTGAGAGAAGTCTCCTTCGTGGGGCTGCCTCAGGCGCCGCTGCTCAAAAACGGCCAATCGGCCGGACGGCGTGCACGGCCGCCAGTTTTTAGAGGGAGAAACACATGGCTCAGGGAACCGTGAAGTGGTTCAACGCTGACAAGGGCTTCGGCTTCATCACCGTCGATGGTGGGGGTGCTGACGTGTTCGTCCACTTCTCGGCCATCCAGACCAGCGGCTACCGCTCGCTGGAGGAGAACCAGCGGGTGGAGTTCGAGATTGCTCAGGGTCAGAAGGGCCCGCAGGCTGAGCAGGTCCGTCCCATCTGAGTAGGACGGCCGGCCCCCGCCGGCCAGTGGGACGATCCGGCTCACGGGTCACGGTAAAGCCCCGCATCCTGGTTGGGATGCGGGGCTTTCGCCTGCTCAGGCTCGCCGGTGGAGCAGTCAGCGTCGACGCGAGCGCAGGCCGAGCCAGATCACCACCAGCCCGGCCGCCGTCACGAGCGGGCCGATCACCGCCCAGATCTTCTCGTCGGTCATCACGCTGCCGCTGACGTAGCCGAGGCCCTGGACCGTCCACACAGCACCGATCACCACGGCCAGGAGGCCGAGGGTGAGTGGAAGCCAACCCCTCATCGCGTCCCCTCTCCGCCGCCCGGGGCGGCGCGCCGCCGTCCAGCATCGCCGGCCGGGTGGCGTGACGCGAGCACCCCGGGCGCGCGGGTCACCACCGGTCGTGCACCTGCGGGCGGATCAGCTCGTCGTAGGTCTCGCGGACGGCTGCCAACTGCTCGTCGGTGAGCGGGGACAGGGCCGCCGCGGCGGCGTTGCGTCGGGCCTGGTCGGCGTCGCGGGCACCGGGGATGACCACGGTGACGCCCGCCTGGTCCAACACCCAGCGCAGGGCGAACTGCGCCATCGTCCGGTCCGCGTCGACGAGCGGGGCCAACCGACGTACGGCGGCCAGACCTCGATCGAAGTCGACTCCGGAGAACGTCTCCCCGACGTCGAAGGCCGCGCCGTGTCGGTTGTAGTTGCGGTGGTCGTCGGCGGGGAACTCGGTGTGCTCGTCGTAGCGGCCGGAGAGCAGGCCGCTGGCGAGCGGCACGCGAGCGATGATGCCGACACCCGCTGCGGCAGCGGCCGGCAGCACCCGCTCCAGGGGCTTGTGGCGGACCGCGTTGAGGATGATCTGGACGCTCGCCACCCCCGGTCGGGCGATCGCGGTGAGGGCCTGGTCGCAGGTCTCGACGCTGACTCCGTACCCGGCGATGGCCTTCTCGGCGACGAGGGTGTCCAGGCCGTCGAAGACCTCGTCGGAGGAGAAGACCTCGGTGGGCGGGCAGTGCAACTGGACCAGGTCCAGGGTGTCCATGCCCAGGTTCGCCCGGGAGCGGTCGGTCCACTGCCGGAAGTTGGCCAGGGTGTACGCCTCCGGCCGCTGCTCGACGCGGCGGCCCATCTTGGTGGCGACGGTCAGCCCGGCGTCGGGTCGGGTGCGCAGGAAGCGGCCGATCAGCTGCTCGCTGCGGCCGTCGCCGTACACGTCGGCGGTGTCGAGGAAGGTGACCCCGGCGTCCACGGCGGCGGCGAGCACCGCCATCGCGTCGTCCTCGCTGACGGTGCCCCAGTCGGCGCCGAGTTGCCACGCGCCCAGGCCGACCGCGCCAACGGTCCGGCCGAGCCGGTTGAAGCTGCGCTGTTCCATGCCCCGAGCCTAGTGATCGGGTTGCCACCCTGCCACGCGAGCCGTACCGTCAGCAGTACGGACGTACGGTTTGGGAGGCGATCATGTGGAACCCGACGACCTACCTGCGCTTCGGCGACGAGCGATCCCGGCCGTTTCACGACCTTCTCGCCCGGATCCCGGCCGAGCGACCCCGGGCGGTGGTCGACCTCGGCTGCGGCCCCGGCCAGCTCACCGCCGTCCTCGCCGAGCGCTGGCCGACCAGCCGGGTGCGCGGCCTCGACTCCTCACCCGAGATGATCGAGCGGGCCGAGGCCCTCGGCGCGCCGGTCGACTTCGCGGTCGCCGACCTGCGCGACTGGGTTCCGGCCGGCGACGAGGACGTGGTGGTCAGCAACGCGGCGCTGCAGTGGGTCCCCGGCCACCAGGAGCTGCTTCGCCGCTGGGCCGCCGAGCTGCCGGCCGGCGCCTGGCTCGCCCTGCAGGTCCCCGGCAACTTCGCCGCCGACTCGCACCGCGCCCTGCGGGAGGTCGCCAACCGACCGACCTGGCAGGCCGAGGTCGCCCCGCTGCTGCGCGCGGACCCGGTCGACGACCCGGCCGACTACGCGGCGCTGCTGACCGCCGCCGGCTGCGCGGTGGACGCCTGGGAGACTACCTACGTGCACCTGCTGCCGGCTCGACCCGCCGCCGAGCACCCGGTGCTGGCCTGGATGGAGGGCACCGCGCTGCGCCCGGTCCGGGCCGCACTGGACGCCGCCGGCTGGTCCGCCTTCCGGGCCGAGCTGGGAGTACGGCTCACCGCGGCGTACCCGGTGCGGCAGGGTCAGGTGTACTTCCCGTTCCGCCGCGTCTTCGTCGTCGCCCGCACCGGCGACCATGCCCAGGAGAACCCGTGACCGACCTGTCCACCTTCATCGCCGGCCTGCCCAAGGTGGAGCTGCACGTGCACCACGTCGGCTCTGCCCTGCCCCGGATCGTCGCCGAGTTGGCCGCGCGTCACGAGGGGCGCACCCCCGTGCCGGCTGACCCGGACGCGCTCGCCAGCTACTTCGAGTTCCGCGACTTCGCGCACTTCATCGAGGTGTACCTGAGCGTCGTGGATCTCATCCGCGACCCGGAGGACGTCTGGATCCTCACCCACGAGGTGGCCCGCGAGCTGGCCCGCCAACAGGTCCGGTACGCGGAGCTGACCATCACCCCGTACTCGCACGTCCGACGGGGCATTCCCGCGCCGGCGTTCTGCGAGGCCATTGAGGACGCCCGCAAGCGCGCCCTGGCCGACTTCGGCATCGAGCTGCGCTGGTGCTTCGACATCCCCGGCGAGGCCGGCCTGCCCGCGGCCGAGGAGACGCTGCGCATCGCACTGGACGAGCGCCCGGACGGGCTGGTCAGTTTCGGTCTGGGTGGCCCGGAGATCGGCGTACCCCGACCGCAGTTCCGGCCCTACTTCGACCAGGCCCGCGCCGCCGGGCTGCGCTCGGTGCCGCACGCCGGGGAGACCACCGGGCCGCAGACCGTCTGGGACGCGCTGAACGAGTTGGGCGCCGAGCGGATCGGGCACGGCATCTCCGCCGCACAGGACCCGCAGCTGCTCGCGTACCTGGCCGAGCGGCAGATCGGGATGGAGATCTGCCCGACGTCCAACGTCCGTACCCGGGCGGTGGCCACCCTCGACGAGCACCCGCTGCCCCAGCTGGTCGAAGCCGGGCTGCTGGTCACCATCAACTCCGACGACCCGCCGATGTTCGGCACCACCCTCAACGACGAGTACGCGGTGGCCGCCCGCCTGCTCGGCGTCGGTGTGGAGGGCCTGGCCGGGCTGGCCCGCAACGCGGTGACCGCGTCCTTCCTGGACGCCGCCGGCCAGCAGCGGATCCTCGCCGAGATCGACGCCTACCTCACCGCCGCCGGCTGAGCCGGTCGGTCGGCTGGGCTGGTCGGTCGGCTGGGCCGGCTGGTTGAGCAGGGCGCGCGGCGGGAGCGTGGGTGTGGGGGGACCTGTGGCTCCCGCCGCGCGCGCGGCTCCACCGGCCGGGGGTGCGTGGTGCGCTCGGCCGGTGGAACTGGTGGGTTCGTGCTGTGATCCTGTCAGCCCGCAGCCGATCCAACACGGTCGTTAACCGCGATCTAAGGAAGACTTGCGCCGGCGCACAGCCCCGGGTTGGGCCGGGTCAGTCGTCGGTGGGGCGCTGGCGGGGCCAGCGACGTCCGGTGGCCTTCGTGTCCCGGGCGTCGCGGGCCATCCGACCGACCAGACCGAAGCGGCTGACCTGCCGGGGCGTCGCCTCCGGGTCGGCGAGCAGCATCACCACGCTGGCCCCGCCCAGCCGGGCGCGGTCGATGCTCACCGAGCCGTTGGCCTGCAACGCGACCCGCTTGGCGATGTCCAGCCCCAGCCCGGTCGAGCCCTGGTCACTGGCGCCCCGGCGCAGCGCCCGGTCCGGGTTGGCGATGCCGGGGCCGGCGTCGTCGATCCGGATCGCCACGTAACCGTCGCGCCGGGACACCGCCACCTCGAACGCGGTGCCCTGCGGGGTGTAGCGGAAGACGTTGCCGATGACCGCGTCCAGCGCGGCGGCCAGTTCGGCCCGCGGCACCGGCGCCGGGATGCGCAGCTGGGCGCCGTTGACCCGGTGCGGCCGGTTCTGGTCGCCGGCCAACGCCGCCCAGAACACCATCCGGTCCCGGACCACCTCGCTGACGTCGCACATCGCCGGCCCGGCCTCGAGCGCCACCGTCTTACGGGTGGTCTTGATCAGCACGTCGATCTCACCCTCCAGGGTGACGATCGCCTGCCGGATCCGCCGGATCCCGCGCAGCCGGTCCAACTCCGCCGGGCTGAACGAACCCACGCTGGTGTCGTCGGACTCCAACGCCTCCGCGTCCAGGCGCAGCACCGTCAACGGGGTACGCAGACGATGCGACAGGTCGGCCACCAACTCCCGCTCGTCGGTGCGGGCGGCGTCCAACCGGTCCGCCATCCGGTTGAAGGCGTACCCGGCCTCGGCCAGCTCGCGCGGACCGGTCGGCTCGACGCGTACGCCGAGATCACCGTCGCCGACGGAGAGCGCGGCCTTGACCAGACCACGGGTGGAGTCCACCGCGCGGGCAGCGACCCGGTCGACCACCAGAACCGCCGCGCCGGCCATCGCCGCGCCGACCGCGAACAGCAGTAGCCACGTGCCGCCGGTGCCCTCGCCCAGCGTCGACTCCGGAAGGAACACCTCGACCACGGCCGTCCGGTCACCGAGGACGACCGGGTCGAGCCGGGCCACACCGCCGTCGACGTCGACGACCAACGACTGGCGCTCGGAGCGGGCCCGGTCCAGGTCGCTGCCGCTGGCCCGACCAGCCGACTCGTCCAGCCCCAACCCGTGCACCACGGGCCGGGTGGGTGCGCCCTCGGCGCTGGCCACCACGGCACGCTCGACGACCGCCGGGTCGGTGCTCACCGCCAGCGCGCCGGTCACCAGCGCGCTGCGCCGCGCCGCGTCGGCGATCGCCTCGTCCCGGCTCTGCTCCCGCAGGCTGAGCCCGAGCGGGATCAGGAACGCGAGCGCCACGAGACTGCACATGCCGGCCGTGAGCAGGGCCAGCGCCGTCCTCAGTCCGGTGCCACCAGCCGGAATCCGACCCCCCGCACGGTGCGCAGGTAGCGCGGCTTCGCCGCGGACTCGCCCATCTTTCTGCGGAGCCAGTACAGGTGAACGTCGATGGTCTGATCCTCGCCGACCGATGGCTGCCGCCATACCTCCTCCAAGAGTTCCCGGCGGGACACTACCCGCCCAGGTCGTGCGGCGAGATACGCCAACAGGTCGAATTCCTTGCGGGTCAGCGCCAGCGGCTCCCCGTCGAGCTGGGCGCTGCGTTCGCCCACGTCCACCCGCAGCCCGCCGACGCTGTGCACCGCGGGCTGCACGGACCGACTGGCCCGGCCGGCCCGGCGCAGCACGGTGGTGATCCGGGCGTCCAGGTGCGCGCCGGTGAACGGCTTGACCATGTAGTCGTCGGCGCCGGCGCGCAGCAGCTTGACCACCGACTGCTCGTCGTCGCGGGCGGTGGCGATGATGATCGGAACGTCGGTGATGCCGCGCAGCATCCGCAGCGCGTCCGAGCCGTCCAGGTCGGGCAGGCCGAGGTCGAGCACCACCAGGTCGGGTGTCTCCGCGGCGACCCGGCGCAGGGCGTCCAACGCCGTACCCACGGCGTGCACGGCATGCCCCCGGTCGGTGAGGGACCGCAGCATCGCGCCGCGTACGACGTGATCGTCTTCGACCAGGAGCACGGAGGCCACGACAAGACCGTACTTGGCCTGGCAAGTTGATCGCGTTGCGGCGTGCCTGGCGACCGGGCAAGCTGGTACGACGATGTCGTTCACCCTGTTCGCCGATGCCCGATTGGCGCTCGCCCGGGACAGCCTCGCCGGTCTCTCCACCGGCGACGCGCTCGGCGCGCAGTACTTCCTGCCGGGGCTCGCACCCGTGGATCTCGCCGCCGACGCGCTGCCCCCACCGCCCTGGGAATGGACCGACGACACCGAGATGGCCTGTTCGGTCCTCGCCCAGTTGGCCGACTCCGGTGGCATCGACCGGGACCGGCTGGCCCTTTCCTTCGCCGAGCGATGTACCGAGCGACGGGGCTACGGCGCGGGCGCGATGCTCATCCTGGGGCTGATCCGCATCGGCACGCCATGGCCGCTGGCCGCCGCGTCCGCCTTCGACGGGCAGGGCTCCTGCGGCAACGGCGCGGCGATGCGGGTCGGCCCGCTGGGCGCGTACTTCGCCGACTCGACCGCGCGCGCCGCGGCACAGGCCCGCGCGTCCGCCGAGGTGACGCACGCGCACCCGGAGGGGATCGCCGGCGCGGTCGCCGTCGCTGTCGCCGCCGCGCTGGCCGCCCGGGCCCGCCTCGACGGGCACCGGCCGGCCCCGGAGCGGCTGCTCGCCGGAATCGCCGCCGCGCTCGACCCGGGCACCGAGGTGCATCGGGGCGTACACCGGGCCGCCGGGCTGCTCGGCCGACCGTTGCCCCGGGTGGTGGCCGCGCTCGGCAACGGCTCCCGGGTGATCGCCCAGGACACCGTCGGGTTCACCCTCTGGGTGGCCGCCACGCACCTCGACGACTATCCGGCGGCCATCGAGACGTGCGTACGGGCCGGTGGGGACGTGGACACCACGGCCGCCATCGCCGGATCGGTGGTGGCGGCGCACACCGGCGTCGGCACCCCGGGCGGGGTGCCCGAGAGATGGCTGGCGGCCCGCGAGTCGCTACCTGACTGGCTCCCCTGACCCCGGGGGTTGCCCTGCGCCTGCCCTGCGCGCGTGCGCCTGCCCTGCGCGCGTGCGCCTGCCCTGCGCGCGTGCGCTGCCCTGCGCGCGATCAACTCGGCTTCCTGGAAATCGGGTCGTCCGGGCGGCGGGGATGCCGCGGTTTCCTGAAAGCCGAGTGGATCACCGCAAAGCCGAGTGGATCACCGCAAAGCCGAGTGGATCACCGCTAAATCGGGCTGTCGGGGCGGAGGAGATGCCGCGGTTTCCGGGAACCCGAGTGGATCACCGCGATGCTGCGGGAACAGCGGCCCGGACGAGGCCGC
>NZ_QGSY01000224.1 GCF_003857035.1 Micromonospora arida | reverse complement strand
GGTTAGAGGTCCAGGAGGAGGGTTTGGGGGCCGATGTTGGTGCTCTCGACCAGCATGTGGGTGCGGAAGCGGCCGGTCTCCACCTTCGCTCCTCGTTCGCGTAGGGCGTCGACCACCGCTGTCACCAGTGGCTCGGCGACCTCGGCGGGGGCGGCGGCGGTCCAGCTCGGTCGGCGGCCCTTGCGGACGTCGCCGTAGAGGGTGAACTGGCTGACCACCAGGATCGGCGCGCCGGTGTCGGCGGCGGATCGCTCACCGTCCAGGATGCGTACCTCGTGCACCTTGCGGGCCATCGTCTGGGCGGTCTCCGCGGTGTCGGTGTGGGTCACGCCGAGCAGCACCAGCAGGCCGTTCTCGATGGCACCGACCACCTCCCCGTCCACCGTCACGCTGGCCTGCCCGACGGTCTGCACCACCGCCCGCATCAGGCGCTCACCGGCTCGATGAAGCCGCGCTCCACCAGGTGCGCCACGATCGGGCCGGCCGCCTCGGCCATCTCGTCGGGCTCGACGTCGTGCGCGGCGGCGAGCAGGGCGAGCTGGTCACGCAGCGGCAGCCGGCCGTCGGCGCCGCCGACCAGCGCCAGCACCAGCGGGTCGATCTCCTCGGTCCAGCGCAGGCCGTGCGGCATCGCGAGGACCTGCCGGTCCACCCCCCAGCCCTCGTCACCCATGGTGGCCTCCTGGCGCAGTTGGAGGCCATCGGCGGCCCGGTAGCGCTCGGCGAGCAACGCCTCGGTGTCGCGTACCCGGAGAAAGTCCTGGCGGTCGAACCAGGCGGCGACCTGGTCGCCCAGCGGTGGCTGCACCCGCTGGCGCAGATCCTCCACCCGGACCACCGGGTCGGAGTGCCCGCTCCGACGCAGTGACACGATGCCGAAGCCGATGCCCTCCACCTTGTGCGCGTCGAACCAGTCCAGCCAGACGGCCATCCGCTGCGGGTCGGCGGTCTCGCCGACGTCGGTGAGCCACAGGTCGACGTACGCCATCGGGTCGGCCACCTCGCGTTGGATCACCCAGGCGTCCAGGCCGGTCCCGGCGAACCAGCCGGCCACCCGCTCGTCCCACTCCTCGCCTGCGACGTGCACCCAGTTCGCCAGGTACTGCATGGTGCCGCCCTCGGTGAGCAGGCCCGGGGCGGCGGCGGCCAGCTCGGCGCCGATCGCGTCACCGACCCGGCCGGAGTCGCGGTACACGTGCGTGGTCGTGCCCGGACCGACCACGAACGGTGGGTTGCTCACCACCAGGTCGAACCGCCGACCGGCCACCGGGGCGACCATGTCGCCGCGGAGCAGCTCCCAGTCCTGACCGTTGAGGGCGGCGGTGGTCGCGGCGAAGCGCAGCGCCCGCTCGGAGAGGTCGGTGGCGGTCACCGACCTGGCGTGGGTGCCCAGGTGCAGGGCCTGGATGCCGGAGCCGGTGCCCAGGTCCAGTGCGGTGTCGACCGGCCGGCGCATGGTCGCGCCGATCAGGGTGTGGGTCGCCCCGCCGACGCCGAGGACGTGCTCGGCGTGCAACGGGCGACCCGGGCGGGCGCTGGCCGGCACGTCGGCGAGCACCCACCAGTCCTCGCCGTACGGCTCCAGGTCGATGCCGGCACGCAGGCCGTCGCCGTACCGCTCGACCAGCCCGCCGGCCAGCGCCTCGGTCAGGCTCAGCGGCGCCAGCGCGGCGGTCACCGCCGCCTCCGACTCGGTCTGGGCGCAGATGAACACCCGGATCAGGGTGCCGAGCGGGTCGCCGTCCCCGGTGGCCAGCAGCGCGGCCCGGTAGTCGTTGCGGGCGACCGCCGCGGTCGCCTGGGCTCCCAGCCGCTCGGCGATGCCGTGACTGGTGAATCCGGTCCGGGTCAGTGCGCTGCGCAGCGCGTCGACGCCGGCGGGGGAGAGCAGCATGTCGTGTTCGTCCACCCCGACATCCTGCCCTCCGTTGGGTCCCGGGTCAGCGTCACCCGCCGGTAGACGTCGGAGCGTCGGTGTCCGCCCGGGTCGGTACGCCAGGCAGGATGGTCCGCATGACGCTTGTCCTGCCCATCGACCCGGAGGCCAACCGGCTGCTGGAGCGCAGCCCGCTGGCCCTGCTGCTCGGCATGGTTCTCGATCAACAGGTGCCGATGGAGAAGGCGTTCTCGTCGCCGTACGTGCTCCAGCAGCGGCTCGGCCATGAGTTGGACGCGGCGGAGCTGGCCGGGTACGACCCGGAGGCTCTGGTCGCGCTCTTCGCCCAGCCGCCCGCCCTGCACCGGTTTCCCAAGGCCATGGCGGCCCGGGTGCAGGAGGTCTGTCAGGTGCTGGTGGAGCGCTACGACGGTGACGCGGCGCTGCTCTGGGCCGAGGTCGCCGACGGGCCGGAGCTGCTGCGCCGGGTCGCCGCGCTGCCCGGCTTCGGCAAGCAGAAGGCACAGATCTTCGTGGCCCTGCTCGGCAAGCGGTTCGGCGTGACCCCGCAGGACTGGCGGAAGGCAGCCGGAGACTACGGCGACCCGGGCGCGTACCGGTCGGTGGCCGACGTCACCGACGCCGATTCGCTGCGTCGGGTGCGGGAGTTCAAGCAGCAGATGAAGGCGGCGGCCAAGGCGAAGGCGACCGGCGGCTGAGCCGTCTGCTCAGGCGGCGGTGGGGTGCGCCAGCGAGGCCAGCGCGCGCCGGACGTCGGCCAGCGAGACGGTCGCCGAGTCGTCCAGGTCGGCCAGGCCGGCCTCGATCCACTGGCGCATCAGCGTGGTGACCCCGATGCCCCGGGCGTCGGCGGCGGCGCGAACGCGCTCGTAGGTGTCCAGTGGCAGCCGCACCGAGCGGCTTACCATCGGCACGTCGCTGTCGGGGGTTGGCAGCTCCGCCGCCGGGCTCTCGTCGATCAGCTCGGCGATTCGCTCGCCGCCGCCGTGGAACTGCTTGGTCGCGTCGTTACGGTGCATCGTCACGGCCTCCTCATCTACCGAGATCTCCGCACGGCCTCGTCGTAGCGCTTGGACTCGACGTCGCTCAACTCGCGGGCGGAGAGAATGTCCCAGTCGTTGTCGGTGCCATCGGCCTCGGCGAGCAGCACCGCCAGTCGGCGGCCCCGACGGGCGACGGCGTAGACCACCATCACGTCGTCACCCAGATGACGGATGACCCGTCGGGCGCTGTGCAGCGCCTCCCAGACTTCCCCGGGTGTGACGTCGTAGACCCTCAGGTTGGCCAACGCCTCTTCGGTGAAGCTGAACCTGCTGCCCACATCGCGGAGCGTACCACGTGCGTAACACGAAGCCGGATGACTCGAAGTTCGCTGATCACGGACCTGCGGTGACAGGATGAGGCGTAACCCCCTCGAGGAGGTCCATGGTGAAGCGTCAGGCGTACCAGCCGATTCTGATCACTGACGCCTCGCGCAGCCAGGGTGATCAGCTCAACAGCCGTCAGCGCCGCTATGTCCTGATGATGGGCATCCGGGTGGCCTGCATCATCGTCGGCGCGATCCTGGTCGGTGCGAACGCCCCACTGCTCTGGCTCTGGCTGCCGTTGTGCGCCCTCGGCATGGTGCTCATCCCCTGGCTTGCCGTGCTGCTGGCCAACGACCGGCCGCCGAAGGAAGAGCACCGGCTGGCCAACCGGTTCCACCGCCGGCACACCGACGACACCCCGCCGATGAGCCTCACCGCCGAGGAGCGCCCACACAAGGTCATCGACGTCGAACCCTGACCCGCGAACGGGCCAGGGTTCGATCCGTCACGGCCGCGCTGTGCCCGGTGGCCGTACGCCGGCCGCTACGCCTGTGGCCGAGCCCCGGCGGTGGAGACGGCGAGCGCACCCAGGTCGGTGGCGCGGCTCAGTGCCGCGGTCGGGGTGGCACCGGCGAGCCACGCGGTGAGCAGGCCGGCCGCGAAGGCGTCGCCCGCGCCCGTGACGTCCACCACCGCCACCCGGCTGGCCGGAGCCACGCAGACCGGCGTGGTGCGGTCCACCCAGACCGCGCCGGCCGCGCCGCGCTTCACCACCACCCGCCGAGCCGTCGCCGACAGCGCCCGCCCCTGCGCCGCCGGGTCCAGCCCGCCGGCCAGCACCGTCGCCTCGTCCGCGTTGACCAGGAGCAGGTCGATGTCGCGTACCCAACCCAGGAACGCCGCCGCGCCGACCCGCCGCAGCGGCGCCGCGGAGGCCGCGTCGACGCTGATGGTGAGCCCGCGCTCGCGGGCGGCGGCCAACGCCCGCAGCCCCGCGCCGCGCGACTCCGCGTCCAACAGGGTGTACGCGGACAGGTGCAGATGCCCAGCGTCGGGAACCGCCGCGAGGGCCTGCTCGACGTGCGCGGCGCTCAGCCGCAGGTTCGCGCCCCGCTGGCTGACCATGGTGCGCTCGTCGTCGGCGGCCAGCACGATGACCGTGCCGGTCGGGGCGCCCTCGATCCGCTCGATGGCGCAGTCGACGCCCGCCCGCTCCAGCTCGGCCACCCGGTCCCGCCCGGCGTCGTCGTCACCGACGGCGCCGACGAGCGTGACGTCCACCCGCTGTGCCGCGATCCAGGCGGCGGTATTGGCCGCCTGACCGCCACCGCCGAGACTGATCGCGGCCCCGGTGTCCGAGCCGGCCGCGAGCGGCCCGGACAACACGGCGACCACATCGGTGATCACGTCCCCGACGACGACCACCCGGGCCGGTCGGGTCATGCCGGGACGGCGGTGCCGCAGGCCACCGAGGCGACCGCGATCCGGGCGGCCAGGTCGGCGTTGCGCAGGATGATCCGCACGTTCACCGCCAGGCTCGCGCCCTCGGTGGCCGAGTGGAAGTGCGCGAGCAGGTACGGGGTGACCGCCTTTCCGGTGATCCCGTCCCGCTCCAGCAGGGCCAGGCCCTCGGTGAGCGTCCGGTCGTGCAGCTCCGGGTCGAGCTGCTCGTCGACCGGCAGCGGGTTGGCGATGAGCATCCCGCCGGTGTGCACGGCGTGCTCGTCCCGGGCAGCGAGCACGGCGGCAACCTGCTCCGGCGAGTCCACCGACCAGTCCAGGTCGAAACCGGCGTCGGTGAGGTAGAAGCCGGGGAACCGGCGGGTGCGGTAACCGACCACCGCGACCCCGAGGGTCTCCAGGCGCTCCAGCGTCGCGCCCACGTCGAGGATCGACTTGACCCCGGCGCAGACCACCGCGATCGGGGTCTGCGCCAGGGTGACCAGGTCCGCCGACTCGTCGAAGGTGTGCGCGGCCTCCCGGTGCACCCCACCCAGCCCGCCGGTGGCGAACACGCCGATGCCGGCGGCAGCGGCCACCGCGCTGGTCGCGGCCACCGTGGTCGCGCCGTCCGCGCCGGTCGCGGCAGCCACCGCGAGGTCGCGGACGGAGAGCTTCGTCACCCCGTCGACGGTGGCCAGCCGGGTCAGCTGCGCGTCGTCCAGGCCGACCACCAGCTCGCCGGCGATCATGCCGATCGTCGCCGGAACGGCCCCGGCGTCCCGAACGGTTCGCTCGATCTCCCTGGCCACCCGCAGGTTCTCCGGTCGGGGCAGACCGTGCGAGACGATGGTGCTCTCCAGCGCGACGACGGGCCGGCCGTCGCGCTGGGCTTCGGCGACCTCGGTGCCGTAGCTGATGCGAAAGTCAGTCACACAGGCACCGTACGGGGTGGGGCCTCGGCCGGCCTCAAGTGGACCCGGCCATGATGACCTGCCAAACTTGTCGGTCGGAGGTGCAGACGTGAGCACAGAGGTTCTCGAGCGTCCGGAGCTGAAGGACGCCGATACCGGTCCCGAGATGTTCCACTACGTCCGCAAGGAGAAGATCGCCGAGAGCGCCGTCATGGGCACTTTCGTCGTCGCTCTCTGCGGCGAGACCTTCCCGGTCACCAAGGCGGCCAAGCCGGGTTCGCCGGTCTGCCCCAAGTGCAAGGAGATCTACGACTCGTACCGTGAGTGAACCTCGGCCGGTGCTCCGGCCGGCGACGTAGCCTGCGGCGGTGACCACCTCCACCGCCCTGCTCCTCGCCGACCTGACCGGGGTGGCGGTGTTCGCCGCGTCCGGGGCCTCGGCGGCGGTGGCCAAGCGACTGGACCTGTTCGGTGTCGCGTTCGTCGGCTTCGTGGCCGCCCTCGGCGGTGGGATCCTCCGGGACCTGGTCATCGACGAGGTGCCGCCGCTGGCCTTCGCCGACTGGCGGTACGCGGCCACCGCCGCGATCACCGCGCTCGCCGTCTTCTGGCTGCACCCGCAACTGGTCCGACTGCGCACCACCGTGCTGGTGCTGGACGCGGCCGGCCTGGCGCTGTTCACCGTCACCGGCACGCTCAAGGCGCTCGACGCCCGGGTGCCGGCCGTCGGGGCCTGCCTGATCGGCATGCTCACCGCGATCGGCGGCGGGCTGGGCCGCGACCTGCTCACCGCCGAGATTCCGGTCGTGCTGCGCCGGGAGATCTACGCGCTGGCCGCACTGGCCGGTTCGGTCCTGGTGGTGCTGCTGTACGTCACCGGGAAAACCGGGCCCGCTCCACTCACCGCCGCCGCCGTCCTGGTCTTCGGGCTGCGCCTGATCGCGCTGCGTCGACGCTG
The DNA here is from genome assembly GCF_003857035.1 of Micromonospora arida. Lineage (GTDB taxonomy): Bacteria > Actinomycetota > Actinomycetes > Mycobacteriales > Micromonosporaceae > Micromonospora > Micromonospora arida. The sequence continues at coordinate 2,208 of NZ_QGSY01000224.1, read as the reverse complement.
GTCCGCGCCGGTGGCCACGCTGCGCCCGCCGCGCGCCGACGGGTCGGATCCCCGCACCGACCGGGAGTGGTGAGACGGTCGGGCCGCTGTTCGGTCAGGTGCCGGATTGTGACCAGCGTGGCGTCGCCTGGGCCCGACGGCCCGTGCTGGTTATGCTGAGTCGGCCTTCGCGGCAGCTTCTGCGCGGAGGCGTTTTCATGGGCGGCGGATCCTCGTGGCCCTCGCCCGGGGTCCGCCATCGTGCGGTCGGAGAGGAGCTTCGCGTGGCAGCCCGGACGCCGGTGCTCGAGACGTTCCCCGCGCTGCGCGCCTGGCAGCGCAAGGCGATGGTGGAGTACCTGCGTCGCCGTAGCGACGACTTCACCGCGGTCGCCACCCCCGGCGCCGGCAAGACCACCTTCGCCCTGCGGATCGCGGCGGAGCTGCTCGGTGACGGCACCGTCGAGGCGGTCACCGTGGTCGCCCCGACCGAGCACCTGAAGAACCAGTGGGCAGACGCTGCGGCCCGGGTGGGCATCCAACTCGATGCCGCCTTCCGCAACGCCGACCTGCACTCCGCGGCCGACTTCCACGGCGCGGTGGTCACCTACGCGCAGGTGGGGATGGCCCCGCAGGTGCACCGGCGGCGCACCATGACCCGGCGCACCCTGGTCATCCTCGACGAGATCCACCACGCCGGCGACTCCCGGTCCTGGGGCGACGGGGTGAAGAACGCCTTCGAACCCGCCGTACGCCGGCTGATGCTCACCGGGACGCCCTTCCGCTCCGACGACAACCCGATCCCGTTCGTCAGCTACGAGCGGGGAGGGGACGGGCTGCTGCGCTCCCGCGCCGACTCGGTGTACGGCTACTCCGACGCGCTGCGCGACGGCGTGGTCCGGCCGGTGCTCTTCCTGGCGTACTCCGGGGAGACCCGATGGCGTACCAACGCGGGGGAGGAGCTGGCGGCCCGGCTGGGCGAGCCGATGACCCAGGACCTGGTGGCCCAGGCGTGGCGTACCGCCCTGGACCCGGCCGGCGACTGGATGCCACAGGTGCTGCGGGCCGCCGACGCCCGACTCACCGTGCTGCGCAACGCGGGCATGGCCGACGCCGGTGGTCTGATCATCGCCACCGACCAGCAGACCGCCCGTTCGTACGCCAAGCTGATCGAGCAGGTGACCGGCGAGAAGGCCGCCGTGGTGCTCTCCGACGACCAGGGCGCGTCCGCCCGGATCGCGACGTTCGCGGCGTCCGACCAGCGGTGGCTGGTCGCGGTGCGGATGGTGTCCGAGGGGGTTGACATCCCGCGACTGGCGGTCGGGGTCTACGCCACCAGCGCCAGCACGCCGCTCTACTTCGCCCAGGCGATCGGCCGCTTCGTGCGGGCCCGCCGGCCCGGGGAGACCGCGTCGGTGTTCCTGCCCAGCGTGCCGCACCTGCTCGGGTTGGCCAGCGAGATGGAGACCGAGCGCGACCACGTACTCGGTAAACCCAAGGAAGCCGACGGTTTCGACGACGACCTGTTGGAACGCGCCCAGCGCGACGACCAGGCCAGCGGGGAGCTGGAGAAGCGGTTCGCCGCGCTCTCAGCCACCGCCGAGCTCGACCAGGTGATCTTCGACGGCGCGTCGTTCGGCACCGCGGCCCAGGCCGGCACTCCCGAGGAAGAGGAATACCTCGGCCTGCCCGGTCTGCTCACCGCCGACCAGGTTTCGCTGCTGCTGACCAAGCGACAGGCCGCACAGCTCGCCGCCCAACGCCGTCGTACGGCCGACGGGGCCGCTCAGACGGCCGCTGCGCCCACGGCAGCGCCACCCGCACCCATGAGCGCCGCCCAGCGTCGCGTGGCGCTCCGGCGCCAACTGAACGCCCTGGTGGCCGCCCGACACCACCGCACCGGTCAGCCGCACGGCAAGATCCATGCCGAGCTGCGCCGGCTCTGCGGCGGGCCGCCGAGCGCTCAGGCCACCATCGAGCAGCTTGAGGAACGCATCGCCACCGTGCAGACCCTCTAGATCTGCCCAGCCGAGGCTGTCCAGCCCGAGGCTGTCCAGCCGCAGCCGGCTGGCTGGGGCGGCCGAGGATTGCCTGCCCGGGACGGCCCGGATGCCCTCTACGGGGTGTCTCGGTCAAGATCGCGCAATATCCGGGATGTAGTGGCATCGGTGCGTCGGTGAGGCCACTACATCCTGGTTCGAGCACGATCTTGGCGCGGGGCGCGGGGCG
>NZ_QGSY01000176.1 GCF_003857035.1 Micromonospora arida | reverse complement strand
GACTGGGGGGCCTGGGGGGTCGACGTGACCGCGCGGCGTTCCCGGGTGGACCACTGCACCGACAGGGCGGCCAGCAGCACCAGGCAGGAGCCGAGCATGTGCGCGCCGACCAGGATCGCCGGCAGGTGGGTGAAGTACTGCACGAAGCCGATCAGGCCCTGACCCAGCTCCACGGCGACCAGGATGATCGCGGCACGGGTGGCTCGCTGCGCACCGACGGCGCGGAACGCGAAGATCAGCGCTACCGACAGCCCGATCAGCAGGAAGACCCCGTCGGCGTGCACCTGCGAGATCGTCTCCGGGTCGAGCCCGTTGCGGGCGGCGCCGTGGTCGCCGGCGTGCGGGCCGCTGCCGGTGACCCAGGTGCCGACGACCAGCACGGCTACGGTGACGCCGGTGGTGACCCGGGCCAGCGCGCGCAGCGGTGCGGGCACGACGGCCACGGTTGGGCCGTCGGGGTCGCCGATGCGTCGCCAGAGGGCGTACGCGGCGGCGATCACGGCCATCGAGGCGAGGAAGTGCAGCCCGACCACCCACGGGTTGAGGTTGGTCAGCACGGTGATGCCACCGAGCACCGCCTGGGCGGGAATGCCGAGGAAGACCCCCACGGCCAGCGCCAGGAGACCGGGTCGGCGCGGCCGGTGCGCCAGGACTGCGAGCAGGGTGGCCAGCGCGATGAGGGCCACCGCGAAGGTCAACATGCGGTTGCCGAACTCGATCACCCCGTACACGCCCATTTCCGGCGTGGTGACGTAGGAATCGTCGGTGCACCGGGGCCAGGTGGGGCAGCCGAGGCCCGAGGCGGTCAACCGGACGGCCCCGCCGGTGACGACGATGCCCACGTTCGCGATGATCGAGGCGAGCGCGAGGCGGCGCAGCAGGATGCCGGAGACCGGACGGACGATTCGGTTCACGGCGCAAATCCTACGCACCGTAGTGATCGAGGTTCGTCCGACTCCGTCGGCTCGGTGGTTGGGATCACCGGGGCCCGGGTTTGCGACCCTCCGGGTAATTACGTAACGTTGGCGTTGTGAAAAACGCGGCGGCGCTCTCCGGGCACCAACCGACGGCCGTACCGGCCCTCGGTGGGTCCGCCTCCGCGCCTGCCGTGACCATGTCGGCCGGCCTCGCCGGGCCGGCGGCGGCCGAGGTCTCCACCCGGGATCGGGTCACCCAGTTGCTGCTGGAGCAGGGTGCCACCACCGCTGCGCAGCTTGGCGCGGCGCTCGGGCTCAGCCCGGCGGCGATCCGCCGGCACCTCGACGCGATGCTTGCTGACGGTGACGTGTACGCCCGCGAGCAGCCTGTGCAGGGCAGTCGCGGTCGGGGGCGCCCGGCCAAGGTGTTCCTGTTGACCGAGGCCGCCCGGGTCCGCTGTGGCACACACCACTACGACAACATGGCCACCGCCGCGCTGCGCTGGATCGCCCGCAGCGGCGGCTCGGACGCGGTCGAGGCGTTCGCCACCGAGCAGGTGTCGGCTCTCGAGTCTCGTTGTCGGACGGCCATGGAGGACGCCGGCGACGACCCTCTCGCCCGAGCCGAGGCACTCGCCGCAGCGCTCACCGGCGAGGGTTACGCTGCCAATGCGACCACGATCGCCTCCGGCGGCCAGCTCTGTCAGCACCACTGCCCGGTGGCGCACGTGGCCGCCGAGTTCCCTCAGCTGTGCGAGGCCGAGACCGCGGTCATCTCCCGTCTGGTCGGCACCCACGTGCAGCGTCTGGCCACCATCGCGCACGGCGACGGGGTGTGCACCACGCACATCCCGACTCAGTCGGGCCGCGCTCAATCCGGTAATCCCGTAACCACTGTGAGGACAGATAGATGACCGAGCAGATCGTCCAGCCCCTGACCCAGGAAGAGCAGCTCGCCGCCCTGGGTCGGTACGAGTACGGCTGGTCCGACCCGGACGCCGCCGGGGCGGTCGCCCAGCGCGGCATCAACGAGGCGGTGGTGCGGGACATCTCGGCCAAGAAGAACGAGCCGGCGTGGATGCTCGACCTGCGGCTGAAGGGCCTGCGGCTGTTCGGCCGTAAGCCGATGCCGGCCTGGGGCGCGGACCTCACCGGGATCGACTTCGACAACATCAAGTACTTCGTGCGGTCCACCGAGAAGCAGGCCACCAGCTGGGAGGACCTGCCCGAGGACATCAAGAACACCTACGACCGGCTGGGCATCCCGGAGGCGGAGAAGCAGCGGCTGGTCGCGGGTGTCGCGGCGCAGTACGAGTCGGAGGTCGTCTACCACAAGATCCGCGAGGACCTTGAGGAGCAGGGCGTCCTCTTCCTGGACACCGACACGGCGCTGCGCGAGCACGAGGACGTCTTCAAGGAGTACTTCGGCACGGTGATCCCGGTCGGCGACAACAAGTTCGCCGCACTGAACACCTCGGTGTGGTCCGGTGGCTCGTTCATCTACGTGCCGAAGGGCGTGCACGTCGAGATCCCGCTGCAGGCCTACTTCCGGATCAACACGGAGAACATGGGCCAGTTCGAGCGGACGCTGATCATCGTCGACGAGGGTGCGTACGTGCACTACGTCGAGGGCTGCACCGCGCCGCTCTACTCCTCCGACTCGCTGCACAGCGCGGTCGTGGAGATCATCGTCAAGAAGAACGCGCGCTGCCGCTACACGACCATCCAGAACTGGTCGAACAACGTCTACAACCTGGTCACCAAGCGCGCCGTCTGCCACGAGGGCGCGACCATGGAGTGGGTCGACGGCAACATCGGCTCCAAGGTGACCATGAAGTACCCGGCGGTCTACATGACCGGCGAGCACGCCAAGGGCGAGGTGCTCTCGGTGGCGATGGCCGGCGAGGGTCAGCACCAGGACGCCGGCGCCAAGATGGTGCACGCCGCGCCGCACACCTCCTCGACCATCGTGTCGAAGTCGATCGCCCGTGGCGGCGGCCGCACCTCGTACCGGGGTCTGGTGCAGGTGCTGGAGGGTTCGCACCACAGCCGGAGCACTGTCAAGTGCGACGCGCTGCTGGTCGACACGATCTCCCGCTCGGACACCTACCCGTACGTCGACATCCGTGAGGACGACGTGTCGATGGGGCACGAGGCGACCGTCTCCAAGATCAGCGACGACCAGCTCTTCTACCTGATGAGCCGGGGCCTGAGCGAGGACGAGGCGATGGCCATGATCGTGCGCGGCTTCATCGAGCCGATCGCCAAGGAACTCCCGATGGAGTACGCCCTGGAGCTCAACCGTCTGATCGAGCTTCAGATGGAGGGCGCGGTCGGCTGACGCCGCCCGCCCTACCGAGCACCTGACACCGTCGTCGTAGAACAGACCAAGGAAGAAATGACTACCCAGGCTTCCGCGCCGCCGCCCAGCACCAAGTCGCAGGCGCTGCGCTCGTACGACGTCGCCGACTTCCCGGCCCTCACCGGCCTGGAGGAGGAGTGGCGCTTCACCCCGCTCAAGCGCCTCCGCGGCCTGACCAGCGAGGCACCGGCCGCGACCGGCGCGGTCCGACACGAGTACGGCGACCTGCCCGAGGGCGTCGCCATCACCCGGGTCGGCCGCGACGACGAGCGGGTCGGCAGCGTGCTGATCCCGGTCGACCGGGTCAGTGCGCTGGCCTACGGTGCCGCCGCGGACGCCCTGCTGTTGCGGGTGGCCTCCGACGTGGTGCTCGGTGAGGCGGTGCGGCTGCGGGTGGTCGGCGAGGGCGTCGAGCAGCCGGCGTTCGGTCACACCTTCGTCGAGGTGGGCCGGTTCGCCGAGGCGACAGTGGTGCTGGAGCACGTCGGGTCGGCCACTCTGGCCGACAACGTCGAGGTGGCCGTGGCCGACGGCGCGAAGCTGACGCTGGTCACGGTCGCCGACTGGGCCGACGACGCGGTCCAGGCCCAGCACCTGAAGATCAAGCTGGGCCGGGACGCCAAGGTCATCCACATCCAGGTGTCCCTGGGTGGCGACCTGGTCCGGCAGTTCACGAGCGTGGAATACACCGGGCGCGGTGGCGAGGCCGAGCTGTACGGCGTCTACTTCGCTGACTCCGGCCAGCACCTGGAGCACCGGCAGTTGGTCGACCACAATGTGCCGGACTGCCGCAGCTACGTGGGCTACCGGGGCGCGTTGCAGGGCGAGAGCGCGCACACCGTCTGGGTGGGCGACGTGCTGATCCAGGCCGAGGCGACCGGCACCGACACGTACGAGATCAACCGGAACCTGCTGCTCACCGACGGCGCGCGGGCGGACTCCGTACCCAATCTGGAGATCGAGACCGGCGAGATCGCCGGTGCCGGCCATGCCAGCGCGACCGGCCGCTTCGATGACGAGCAGTTGTTCTACCTGATGGCCCGGGGCATTCCGGAGAGCGAGGCCCGCCGGCTGGTGGTGCGTGGTTTCTTCGCCGAGCTGATCAACAAGATCCCGGTGGAGTCGCTGCGCGAGAGCCTCGGCGACGCGATCGAGGCCCGGCTGACCAAGGCGGGCGCTTGATGATCCGCATCTGCTCCACCGAGGACGTGCCGAAGGGCACCGCGATCAGCGCGGACGTCGACGGCACGCCGATCGCCCTGGTGCACGGCGAGGACGGCGGCTTCTACGCCGCGTACGACGAGTGCTCGCACGCCTCGGTCGCGCTCTCCGAGGGTGAGGTCGATGGCTGCACGCTCGAGTGCTGGCTGCACGGCTCGCGCTTCGACCTGCGCACCGGCGAGCCGACCGGCCTGCCCGCCACCGAACCCGTCCCCGTCTACCCCGTCGAAGTCCGCGACGGCGACATCTACCTCAGCCTGACGCCGAGTAATGGAGTGACCCGATAATGAGCACCCTGGAGATCCGCGACCTGAAGGTGTCGGTCAAGCTGCCCGAGGGTGAGCTCAAGCCGATCCTGGCCGGCGTCGACCTGACCGTGAAGTCGGGCGAGACCCACGCGATCATGGGCCCGAACGGCTCCGGCAAGTCCACCCTGGCGTACTCGATCGCCGGTCACCCCAAGTACGAGATCACCGGTGGCACGGTGACCCTCGACGGCGAGGACGTGCTGGCCATGACGGTCGACGAGCGCGCCCGCGCCGGCCTCTTCCTGGCCATGCAGTACCCGGTCGAGGTGCCCGGCGTCTCGGTGGCGAACTTCCTGCGGACCGCGAAGACCGCCATCGACGGCGAGGCGCCGAAGCTCCGTACCTGGGGCGGCGAGCTGCGCGGTGCGATGGAGCGCCTCCAGATGGACCCGGCGTTCGCCCAGCGCAACGTCAACGAGGGCTTCTCCGGTGGTGAGAAGAAGCGGCACGAGATCGTCCAGCTGGAGCTGCTCAAGCCGAAGATCGCGATCCTCGACGAGACCGACTCCGGTCTCGACGTGGACGCGTTGCGCGTGGTCAGCGAGGGCGTCAACCGGGTCCGCGACACCGGCGACACCGGCGTGCTGCTGATCACCCACTACACCCGGATCCTGCGCTACATCAAGCCGGACTTCGTGCACGTCTTCGTGGCCGGCCGGATCGTCGAGCAGGGCGGCCCGGAACTGGCCGACAAGCTCGAGGCCGAGGGCTACGAGCGGTACGCCGCCGGGGCCGGCACGGCCAAGGCCTGAGCGGGAGAGGCGCTGCCGAGATGACCAGCATCGCGATCCCCTCGGGGATGCCGCAGTACGACGACGTGCCGCGTTTCGACGTGGCCCGGGTGCGCGCCGACTTCCCGATCTTCGATCGGGAAATCAACGGGCACCCGCTGGTCTACCTCGACAGCGCCAACACCTCGCACAAGCCCCGCCAGGTGCTCGACGTGCTCGACGAGCACTACGCGCGGCACAACGCCAACGTGTCGCGCTCGGTGCACACCCTGGGCACCGAGGCCACCGAGGCGTACGAGGGGGCGCGGGCGAAGATTGCCGCGTTCATCAACGCGCCCAGCGTCGACGAGGTGGTGTTCACGAAGAACTCCACCGAGGCGATCAACATCGTGGCGTACGCCTTCTCTAACGCCTCGCTGCGTCCGGACGCCGACCCCCGTTTCCGGCTCGGTCCGGGCGACGAGGTGGTGATCTCCGAGATGGAGCACCACTCGAACATCGTCCCGTGGCAGCTGCTCTGCGAGCGGACCGGCGCAACCCTGCGCTGGTTCCCCGTCACCGACCAGGGGCGGCTGGACGAGTCGGGCCTGGAGGATCTGGTCACCGAACGGACGAAGATCGTCTCGCTGGTGCACATGTCCAACATCCTCGGCACTGTCAACGCCACCTCCCGGATCACCGCGCGGGTCCGCGAGGTGGGTGCGCTGCTGCTGCTGGACTGCTCGCAGTCGGTGCCGCACCTGCCCATCGACGTGGTCGACCTGGACGCCGACTACATCGTCTTCACCGGCCACAAGATGTGCGGTCCGACCGGCATCGGTGTGCTCTGGGGCCGGGGTGAGCTGCTGGCGGCCATGCCGCCGGTCTTCGGCGGCGGCTCGATGATCGAAACGGTCACCATGGCCGGCTCGACGTTCGCCGCGCCGCCGGCCCGCTTCGAGGCGGGCACCCCGCCGATCGCCGAGGCGGTCGCGCTCGGTGCGGCGGTCGACTACCTGACCGGCATCGGGATGCAGGCCATCCAGTGGCACGAGAAGGAGTTGACAGCGTACGCGCTGGACGCTCTCGGCTCGGTGCCGGACCTGCGGATCTTCGGTCCGACCGTGCCGGTGGGTCGGGGCGGCACCATCTCGTTCGCGCTCGGTGACGTGCACCCGCACGACGTGGGTCAGGTGCTCGACTCGCTCGGCGTGCAGGTGCGGGTGGGCCACCACTGTGCCAAGCCGGTGTGCAGCCGGTTCGGCGTTCCGGCCATGACCCGGGCCTCGTTCTACCTCTACACCACCACCGAGGAGATCGACGCTCTGGTGGCCGGTCTGGAGCAGGTGCGGAAGGTGTTCGACTGATGCAGCTCGACCAGCTCTACCAGGAGATCATCCTGGACCACTACAAGCGCCCGCACGGGCGTGGCCTGCGCGATGCCGACGACCCCGGCGACCAGGTCGCGGAGGCGCACCACGTCAACCCCACCTGCGGTGACGAGGTCACCGTACGGGTGGCCACCGACGGCACGGTGCTGCACGACATCTCGTACGACGGGATGGGCTGCTCGATCAGCCAGGCATCGGCCAGTGTGCTGCACGAGCTGCTGCGTGGTCGGGGCGCCGGGGAAGCATTCGAGGTGCACGAGGCGTTCGTGGAGTTGATGTCCGGACGTGGCCAGGTCACGCCGGACGAGGACGTGCTCGGTGACGGGGTTGCTTTCGCGGGTGTGGCCCGTTACCCCGCCCGGGTCAAGTGCGCGCTGCTGCCGTGGATGGCGTTCAAGGACGCCGCGGCACGCGCCGGTGTGGGTGTGAGCCCGGAGGTGAAGGCGTGAGCGAACGTCAGCGAGCGAATGACACCGTGGTGCCCTGTGGCATCACGCAGCGAAGCGGAGGGACGGCATGAGCGAGCGTCAGCGAGCGAATCAGTGGTTCAGCGCGTTGGTGCCTCATGGCGTCACGGAGCGAAGCGGAGGGATGGCATGAGCGAGAACACCGCTACTGAGGCGACGCCGGAGGCCGGTGACACCACAGTGGTGCCGCAGACCGACGCCGCGACGACCGATGGCACCGGTGACGCCGCCGCTCCCGCGGGCGGCGTCAGCAAGGCGATGATCGCCGACATCGAGGAGGCGATGAAGGACGTCGTCGACCCGGAGCTCGGCATCAACGTGGTCGACCTGGGCCTCGTGTACGGCGTCCACGTCGACGACGAGAACGTCGCCACCCTGGACATGACGCTCACCTCGGCGGCCTGCCCGCTGACCGACGTCATTGAGGACCAGACCCGGCAGGCGCTGACCACCGGCCCCGGCGGCGGCCTGGTCAACGACATCCGGATCAACTGGGTCTGGCTCCCGCCGTGGGGCCCGGACAAGATCACTGATGAGGGTCGGGACCAGCTCCGCTCCCTCGGCTTCAACGTCTGACCCGATCCCACTTCGTCGAGCGCGGTACCCGTCCGGGTACCGCGCTCGACGCGTTCCAGGCCCAGGCGAAAGTAGTGGAACGGATCGTTCCGGTCTGCTAAGCTGGGTTCATCGAGCGGAGCGGAATATTCCGGTCCGTAGGCGGGCCGGGAAAGCTTGCTGGAAGCCGGCAGAGAGGGCAGGACGATGAGCGAGATGGCAGCGGGGCAGTGGCGGACCGTGCTCGAAGCGGCGCACGAGGCGCTTCGGACGGCAGCCGAGAGGGTTCCTGCCGACGCCTGGGAGCGGCCCACGCCGTGCGACCGGTGGAACGTCACCCAGGTGCTTCAGCACGCGGCCGGCGACCAGCTCGCCTTTGCGTCGGCGATCGACGGCGGGCCAGGGCCGACGGAGGACCCGTTCGCGCCCTCCGGCCGGGTCGACGGCGACAAGCTCGCCGGCCTGCGCGCTGCCCTCGACGCGTCCGCCCGAGCCTGGAAGGGTGTCGCCGACGACGCCCCGGAGGTGCCCACTCCGCTGCCTCAGGGCAAGCTGCCGGCCGAGATCGGTGCCACAGCGTGCGCCCTGGACGCGGCAGTGCACGCCTGGGACATCGCGGTGGCCACCGGCCAGCCGTCCCCGCTCGGCGCCGAACTGGCCCGTCCCCTGCTGGTGGTGGCCCGGCAGATCGTCGAGCCGCTGCGAGCCTACGGCGCGTACGCTCCGGCGATCGACAGCGCTCCGGAGGCCGACGAGGTCGCCGCCCTGCTCTCCTACCTCGGTCGCGACCCCCGGTGACCGCCTGAAACCGGTCGGCCGACCCCCGAACAAGCCAAGATCGCGCTCGATCATTGATGTAGTGGCCTCGGTGCGCCACCGAGGCCACTACATCCTGGTTCGAGCACGATCTTGGCGTGGGG
>NZ_QGSY01000343.1 GCF_003857035.1 Micromonospora arida | reverse complement strand
CAAAGCTCTTGATCACCGCGGAGAGCGGCGGGCGTGGTGCCGGGGAGTGGGGTGCATGGACCAGAGCAGGCGGCGCCACCAGGGGCGGGCGGAGCGGAGGGTGGTCACGTAGGCGGTGGCCACCTCAGCGGCGCGAGCCGCCTGGTCGGGTGTTGCAGCGCCGGGGGCGAAGCCCACCTGGTTGAGCAGGGCGGCCAGTTCATCGACGGCCGGGCTGGACGCGTCTGCCTGCGCCGTGCCGCTGGGCGCGACAGCGCCCGGGTCACCGACCGCGCCACGTCCTGTCCGACCGAGGCGGGCGTCGGCGAGGGTTTGGCGGGCGTGCCCGGCGATCTCGGTGGCGGCCAGGTCGTCTCCGACCGGTCTCCCGGCCAGCCGGAGCGCGTCGGTGACCTCCCGCCAGGCGCCGGCGATGCGCTGGCCGGGGTCGCCCCGCACGAGCCGGCTGCGGGTGAGGGAGCGGCGCATCGCCAGCAGGGTGAGCAGGAGTGCCCCCACCACCAGCAGCAGGCTGGCGCTGCCGCCGGCGACCAGCACCGGCGTGGAGACCCCGTCGTTGCCGGGCGGGGCGTCGGCGGCGGTCGCCGGTTCTGGTGAGGCGCTGGGCTCGGCGGTCGGTGCCGGCGCCTCCGAGGGCGGCGGGTCCTCCGGGGTCGGGCGGAAGTCCTCCTCCACCGGTCGCGGCTCGTTGTCGGGGCGGGGCAGCGGGTCGAACGACACCCAACCCAGCCCGTCGAAGAGCACCTCCGGCCAGGCGTACGCGTCACCGGCCAGCACCGGGCCCTGCCCGCTGGTCCGGAAGCCCACCACCACCCGCGTGGGCAGCCCGGAGAGCCGGCCGAGGACCGCGAACGCCGCCGCGAACTGCTCCGAGGTGCCCTCCTGCCCGCCGCCGTTGCGCGGCCCGAACAGGAAGAAACCCAGGTTCGGGTACGCGTGCCCGCTCGGGGCGTCCGCCACCACCCGGTAGTGCTCGGCCAGGAACTGCTCGATCGCCGACGCGCGCGCGAACGGGGCGCCGTTCTCCTCGGCGAGTTGGGTGGCCAGCCGGCGCATCGGGTCGGGCACCCCGTCCGCGACCCGCAGCACCCGGGCCACCTCGTCGCCGGCGGGCACGTTCGCGCTGGCCAACAGGTTCGAGTCGGGGCGTTCCTCGGCGGAGGTCACCGTGTACCGCAGCCCCGGCGTCAGCCCTTCCGGCCGGATCAGCGTCCCGCTCGCCGGGTCGTACGCCACCCGTGCCCCACTGACCTCCCGGGGCGTCGCCACGGCAGGCAGCAGCCGGCCGCTCAACTCGGCCACGCTGATCTGCTGCCGGACCGTCTGCACCGTGCTGTCCCGGGCCGCGGTCGCGGCCGGCAGGATCCGCCCGGCGTTGCGGTACGTCGCGCCGACCCGCCAGGTCACCCCGTCGTAGTCGCTGAGCACCGCCAACCGGATCCGCACACTGCGCGTGGCGTCCGCCGCCGGGTCAGCCTCGGGCGGGGCGTCGGCGGGCGGTGCGGCGGGGCGTTGCGTGCTCACGTCGAGGAGCTTCTGCTCCGGGTGCAGAGCCCAGCCGGAGATCCGGATCAACGGGTTCTCGTCGAGCGTCTGCACCTGCGGCGGCTCCACGTACCGGCGTGGGTCCACCGGCCGGCCGTCGACATGCTGCGCGACGACCGGACCGAGCAATGCCACCAGCCCGACCACCAGGGCCACCCCGAGTGCCGCGCTGGTGGCCAGCCGCAGTCGCACCGCCGCGCGTACCCGAGGGGTCAGCTCGGCGGTCGGATCGCCGCCGCCGGGCGCGGTCCGGGTGGGGGTGGCCAGGCCGAGGGCCGCGACCGCGACGAACGCCAGGGTCGACCCCAGCGCCGGTTCGGCGTTCGGGCCGACCACGTAGAGGGCGGCGGCGTAGAGCCCCGCCGCCGGCAGGTAACCCAGCAGCACCCGGCCGGTGCGCAGCGCCACCTCCGCGCCGGTCAGCCCGGCCAGCCAGGCCGCGACGACCGGCACCAGCACCGTGTCCGGTGTGGGCTCCACCGGGATCATCGCGGTGAGCAGCCGGGGGATGCCGTTGCGGGCGGCGTCCGCGGTGACCTCCAGCAGGCCGCCGGGCAACTCGGCGCGGGTGGCGGCCAGCCGCAGCGACCACAGTGTCCATCCGGCCATCGCGGCCACCGACACCGGCGCCACCAGCCAGGACGGCACCCGCCGGGCGGCCACGCTGACCAGCACCGAACCCGCCGCCGCGCCGACGACCAGCCAGGTCAGCAGGCCACCGGCGTACACCCGGCCGAGCACGACCCCGGCGAGCGCCGTCAGCCCGATCAGCGCCAGCGGCAGGACCGCCGCCCGCAGCACCCGTACGGCGCCCGTCACCACCGGCGTACCCCGTCCCACTCGGCGGCGAACTGCGCGCCGTCCGCCGCGTCGACGACCACCAGGCCGGCGGCGCCCGGCGGCGTCGGCTCGGCCGCGCCGAACACCCCGACCACCACCGACGGGTACGCCCCGCGCAGCGCCCCGACGTGCCCCAGCTCGTCGCGGCCACCCGGCCCGGTCAGGAAGATCAACGTGTCGCCGAGCCGGTCCTGCCGCAGCCGGGTGGTGGCCGCCCGCACCGCGTCACCGGCGGCGGACAGGTCGGCGGCGGCGAGCCGGTCCAGCGGCCCGAGCGCGCCGTCGGCCTCGCCGTCGGGCGTCGTGACCTCCGCCGGCTCCGCGTCGGCCAACAGCAACAGCACCGGCAGGTCGGCGCGGTGCGCGGCGGTGACGATCGACGCCGCCGCCTCGCAGGCCGACTCGAACGACTCCGCCACACCGCCGACCCGCTGCGGGTGCGCGGCGACGCGGTTGTCCAGCAGGACGACCAGGCGCGGCAGGCTGGTGTCCACGTTCTCCCGCACCATCAGCTCACCCACCCGTGCGCTGGTGCGCCAGTGCACCCGGCGCAGCTCGTCGCCGACCACGTACTCCCGCAGCGAGTCGAACGTGATCGACCCGTGCGGGACCCCGTCCACCCGGCCGTCGAGGCTGCGTCCCGCGCCCCGGGGCACCGCCGTCAGCGGATGGATCCGGGGGTGCACCCAGACCGGCACCGCCGCGCCGTACGGGCGGGCCAGCGCCACCAACCCCAGCGGGTCGCGCCGGGTCACCCGCAGCGGACCGACCGGCACCACCCCACGACGGTCGGTCGGCACGTCGTAGCGGACCTCGGTGTCCCGGCCGGGCCGCAGGCGCAGCACGGGCACCGGCACAGTCCGCTGCCCGCACCGGTCCTCGGCCAGCAGGTTCGCCGAGCGCAGCCGCCCGGTGTTGCGCACGGTCAACGTCATGCTCGCCGGCTCGCCGCGCGCAACCCGGTCCGGGTCCGCGCGGCGGGTCACCGTCAGCCGGGGCCGCCAGGCCGCGACCAGCGCGGCGTAGCCGACGGCCACGCCGGCCGCCGCGCCGAGCAGCGTCAACTCGGGGTACGCGAACCGGAAACCCACCCCTGACAGCACCACGGCGGCGACGAGCAGCCCGACCCCACGGGCGGTGATCCCCATCGCGCTGCTGCCGGTCAGCCCTGCACCGGAGCGGGTTGCCCCGACGGCAGCGGCACCGGCACCGAGGCGACGGCCTGGCGCAGCACCTCCGCAGGGGTCATCCCGCGCACCTGGGCGTCCGGGGTGAGCAGCAGCCGATGCGCGAACACCGCCTCGACGAGCGCCTTCAGATCCTCCGGCATGATCCAGCCACGCCCGTCGATGAGCGCATACGCGCACGCCGCTCGGGTCAACGCGATCACGCCCCGGGGGCTGACCCCGACGCGTACCTGCGGGTGGGTGCGGGTGGCCGCGGCCAACCGGACCGCGTACGCGTAGAGCGGCTCGGCGATGTGCACCCGGCGGGCCATCCGGACCATCTCGCCGACGGTGGCGGTGTCGGTGACCGGCGCGAGCGCCTCGGGGGACCGCACGGTCGCCCCGCGCAGCACCTCGACCTCGACGGCCTCGTCCGGGTACCCGACGGAGAGCTTCACCAGGAAACGATCCAACTGCGCCTCGGGCAGCCGGTAGGTGCCGTCCATCTCCACCGGGTTCTGGGTGGCGACCACCAGGAACGGCGACGGCACCGGGTGCCGGACCCCGTCCACCGTGACCGTCCGTTCCTCCATCACCTCCAGCAGCGCCGACTGGGTCTTCGGCGACGCCCGGTTGATCTCGTCGGCGATGACGATGTTGGCGAAGACCGGCCCCGGATGGAACTCGAAGTCCCGGGTCGCCTGGTTGAAGATCGTCACGCCGGACACGTCCGAGGGGAGCAGGTCGGGTGTGAACTGGATGCGCCGCCACTCGCCCTTCACCGTGGCGGCGATGGCCCGTGCCAGGGTCGTCTTACCGACCCCGGGCACGTCCTCCAGCAGCACGTGACCCTGGGCGAAGAGCGCGGTCAGTGCCAGCCGCACCACCTGCGGCTTGCCGAGCACCACCGCGTTGACGTTCTCGGCCAGCCGGGCGGCCAGGGCGGCGAAGCCCTGCACCTCCGGCTGAGTGAGCGGCTCGTGGGTGTTCACGGTCGGTGGTGCTCCTCGCCTGGTGTTTCAGCAGGTGGGCAGGACCTTGATGTCATCGCCGCCCTCCAGGTTGAGCCAGGCCCAGGGGATGTAGTTCTTCCCCTTGAACTCGACCTGCACCCACCAGTTGCTCTGCTTCTGGTTGTTGTAGATCCACGAGTCGACGTTCTCGCCCGACTTCTTGCAGTACGCCTTGAGCCGGCTGCCGGGCTTGGCCCAGCCGGCCTGCTGGTCGTTGTCCTGCCGCGTGACCTTGAAGACCTCGTTGCCGTTGCGACCGTCGACTTCCTTGTCGCAGTAGGTCCGCTGGTCACCGTCGGGCCCGTTGTTGCAGGTCGCGATCCCGAACATCGGCTGGGTTGCCTGCGCCTTCTTCGCGGTGCCCTTGCCGGCGGCGTTGCTCGCCGTCACCGTGAACGTGTAGTCGGTGCCCGGCGTCAGGCCCGTCATCGTGATGCTGGAGCACGCCCCGGTCTTCGCCGGTTCGCCCGTCGTGGTCAGCGTGCAGGTGGCCTGACCGCCACCGGCGTCCACTGTGAAGGTGACCGTCGCCCCGGTGGCCGTCGACGACGAGCCGGTCACCGTGACCCGTGGCTCGGCCACCGTGCGGGCGGTGGCGGTGGCCTCCGGGCCCGGCCCCGCCTCGTTGACCGCCTTCACCTTCACCGTGACGTTCTGGCCGTTGCCCAGCCCGGTGACGGTCGTGCGGGTGTCGGTCACCTCGCTCACCCGCCCACCGACGTCCACCAGGTACTTCGTCACCGGCCGACCGTTGGCCTCGGCCGGCGCCCACTGCACCGTCACCGCGCCCGGCTGGTTGGCGACGGTGCCGGCGCGCAGGTCGAGCGGCCGACCGGGCGCGGCGAAGGGCACCACCGTGTTGCTGACCGGGGAAGCCGCCGACCCGGCGCCCTTGCTGTTGACCGCCACCACCGTGAACGCGTACTGGGTGCCGAACTCCAGCTCACCGGCGGGCACCACCAGCTCCGTCCTGGTCGACTCGCCGGCCGGCGCGTTCGTCCCCGCCGAACTGGCCGTCACCGCGTACCTCGCGATGGTGTTGCCCTGCCCGTTCGCCGCCGGCCACTTGACCAGCACCGTGCCGTCCGGCCGTTCCTGCGCGGTGACGCTCGCCGGTGGGTCGGGCACCGCGGCGGTCGGCGTCACCGGGTTGCTGTTGCGCGGTGGGCCGTCGCCCTTGGCGTTGACGGCGTGCACCGCGAACCGGTACGTCTCGCCGTTGGTCAGGCCCTTGACCTCCACCGCACGCTGGTTGGCGCCCACCTCCAGGCGCTGCCCGGCGCCCTGCACCACGTACTTGATGATCTCGGCGCCGTTGGCGGCGGCCGGGCGCCAACTCACCCGCGCCTGGGCGTTGCCGGCGGCGGCGGTGACGCTGCGCGGCGCGCTCGGCTTGCCCACCCGCGGCTTCTTCGGCGGAGGCGGCGGTGGGGGAACCGGCGGCGGGTCACCGCCGAGCACGTCGTTGGCGTACTTGTTGACCTCGCGCACCTGGTGCTTGTCGTCCACGACCCGGGCGGTCGCCGAGTCGGGGGAGTTGATGAACAGGTGGTTCTCCCGGACCTCCAGCTCCAGCGGCCCGTTGGCCCGCCCGCGGATGGTCTCGACCAGCTGACCCGCCGCGTCGAAGGAGTAGATGGTGCCGGTGGCCTCGTCGGCGCAGTAGAACCGGTTCGCCCAGGCCACCGCCGGGCTGAGCCGATCCCCCTCACCCGGCACGGTGAACCCGCTCTCCTGCCCACCGTCACCCACCAGCAGCACCCGCCGATCGGCGGTCACCGTGACCGGCACCCGTGGGCCGCTGGTGCGCGCGGGCAGCGCCGCCGGGCCGGACAGCGTCAGCGCCGTCGGGTGCACCTCACCGCCCTGCACCCGCACCAGCTTCCCGGCCGTCCGGTCGAGCACCGCCACCCCGTCGTCCAGGGTGGAGACGACCAGCTCGTGGCTGGCGTCGGCGACGTCGTACGACTCGACCCGCTGCGGGCTGAGCCCGGCACTGGCTGTCGCCGGCGCGGACGGCAGCTTGGCCGCGGTGATCGCCGAGACGGTGCCCTGGCTGGGCACCGCGATCCAGAGCCGACCCTTACCGTCGAAGGTGCCGCCGGTGATGCCCGGCGGATAGCGCACCGGCTCGCCGACCGGGGTCAACGATCGCGGGTCGAGCTGCCGGACGATGCCCTGCACGGCGTCGACGACGAACGCCGCGTCCTCGTGCAGGGCGACACTCACGCCCAGGCCAGGGGTGGTCCGGGTGGTCGCGCTGAGCTGGAGGGTGGCCAGATCCAGGGAGCTGACCTGCCCGGTCTGCAGGTCGCGCAGGATCAGCAGCCGGTCGGTCTGGGTGATCTGCATCGGATGCTGCCGGGCAGCGGGGATCTCGGTGCGGGTGTCCACCCGGGCGGTGACCCCGTTGACCCGGGCCAGCTCGCTGCGCGCCGCGCTCCACAGCCAGGAACTCGCGTCGTAGTTGGCCACCGCGTTGTCCGCCGCGCCCAACCCGAGGACGGTCAGCCCCATGGCGGCCAACAGCGCGGCCACCGTGCCGACGGTCACCAGCCCGCCGCGCAGCCGGGACCGGGAGCGGGGGGCCTCGGACTGTACGGCGTCGTCGATGCTGGCCACAGCCGGCTGCCTCCCCTGAGTCGTGGCAGGTGGCGCGCCTTCCGGCGACCCCTCCCCTGAGCCGGGTGCCATCATATGGCGCTGGTGGTGGCGGGGGAACCCGCACCGTCACCCCTGTGGATACCGAGAGTGTGCGTTGTGGACGTCCAGCTCAGCCCGGTTTCCGCTCGACTCGGCGCGGTTTCGGCTCGACTCAGCGCGGCGACGGTCGGCCGGAGGGCTCCTCGCTTTGTGTGGCTTGGCGCTCCCGCGCGGTGCAGACCTGCCCGGAAGTCGCAAAGCTGTCAGTGGAGTAGACCGCCAACACGGTGAAACAGTGATCCACTCGGGAGTTCAACCCGTTGACCGTGTAGCTGGTCCGGCCCGGGTCCACGGTGGCGATCACGCCCAGGGCCTGCCCGGCCCTGCCCGCGGCGACCATGAACGGCACCGCGCCACCGGTCGGGTCCGTCCAGGTCAACGTGATCGTGGTCGAATCGTCGCGCAGCTCCAGGTCGCCCGGCGGAAGCCCGGCCGTCGTCGGTGCCGCCGCCGTCGGCGCGGTCCCGGTCGGCGGCGGATCGTCGCGGGTCAGCATCACCGCACCCAGGCCGGCCACCGCCACGACGGCCACCCCGGCCGCCACGACCGCGCCTATCAGCGCCGCCCGGTTCCGGCCCGTCGATCCACCCTCATCGGCGTACGCCGGCCGGTACGCGTCCGGCGCCGGGTGGTACTGCTGACCCGGGTACGGCGCGTGGTGCTGGTCCTGGGTCGGGTACGGCGCCTGGGGCGGCTGGTGGTGGTACTGCTGGGCCGGTGGCGGTGCGGCCGGTGGCGCCAGCGTCGGGTCGGCGTTGACGGACGGGGGCCAGGCCGGCTGCGCGGCGCTGGGGCTTGCCGGGGCGAGGCTCGGGTTTGCCTGGGCGGCGGGTTTCGCCTGCGCGGCGGCGGGCCAGCCCGGACTGGTCTCAACTTTGGTCGGGCCGCCCTGCGCCGGTATGGACGGCAACACCACGGTCTGGTCGGACAACGCGCCAGGGGTCCGCTGAGGGGGCGCCACCGGGGCGTCGAGGATGCCCAGGCCGGAGTCACCGTCCGCACCGGTACCGCCCGCGTCCATCATGGTCTGCCCGGCCGCCGGGGCCTGTCCGGCGGTGGCGGCCTGCGCAGCGGTAATGGTCTGGGCTGGGGAGTCGGCGTCTGGATTTGGCAAGGGCTGCGGTGGGGCGCTGCTGCTCCAGGGCGGTGCGGTCAACCCCCAGGGCGGCACGGGTGGTGCGCTCACCGGAGGCGCCGAGACGGGTGGTCCGTAGGGCGGCCCCGAGACGGGCGTCCCGAAACCGGGTGGTGCGGACACCGGGTAGGTGTGCCCGGGTGGTGCGGACACGGGTTGGCCGTAGCCGGGAGGCCCGGACACGGGTTGGCCGTAGCCGGGTGGTGCGGACACGGGTTGGCCGTAACCGGGTGGTCCGGACACGGGGTAGCTCTGCCCGGGGGGTGCGGACACGGGTTGGCCGTAGCCGGGCGGTCCGGACAC
This sequence comes from Micromonospora arida, assembly GCF_003857035.1. GTDB lineage: Bacteria > Actinomycetota > Actinomycetes > Mycobacteriales > Micromonosporaceae > Micromonospora > Micromonospora arida. Next base: position 179 of record NZ_QGSY01000343.1, on the reverse strand, counting down.
GGGGTAGCCGTGCCCGGGTGGTGCGGAGACGGGCTGACCGGGTGGTCCGGAGATGGTTGGGCCATAGCCGGGTGGTGCGGAGACCGGGTACGGCTGGGCCGGTGGTCCCGAGACCGGGTACGGCTGGCTGGGGGGCTGGCTCTTATACACATCTCCGAGCCCACGAGACGCGTAGTAAA
>NZ_QGSY01000146.1 GCF_003857035.1 Micromonospora arida | reverse complement strand
CTCCGGGCGGCACCGCACCCCCTCCGGGCGGCACCGCACCGCCGCCGTTTCCGGGCGGCCCCGGGCCGGCCGACCCGCTACCGCCGGCGTCCGGCGCGCGGCGCGGCCGGCTGGGTTTCGTGGTGATCGCCGTGGCCGCCCTCGCGCTGCTGGTGTCCCTCGGCTCCGCCGTTGTGTCCTGGCGCGCGTTGGACCAGGCGCAGACCGCGCGGGACATCGCTTCCGCGCGGGCGCCGGTCGGCTCCACCGACACCGGTCCGGCGCCAGCGCCCTCCAGCTCTGCCGCCGGGACCGACTCCCGGCCGGCCTCCGCAACACCGGAGGAGCCGCCAAGCTCACCGGGGACGCCGCCGGAGCTCAGCGAGCAGACCGTCTACGAGCCCAAGTACGACAACCAGAGCCTGACCTTGAAGCCCACGGACTGCTTCAAGGAAATGGAGGTGGACCTCGACGAACCACGTGCCAACGTGGGATCGAACACCACCGATATGGCTCTCAATGCGGGCTGTCCGGGGGCTCCCTTCGTCAAACTGGCCAACGGCGTGGAGGGCAGTGAAGCGGCGACGGCGGGGATGAAGCCGGCCGAGTGCAACAACTCGATCCGATCCGCTCCGATCGCCGTGGACGCGGAGGTGCCCCTTCGGAAGGGCTCCTGGCTCTGCATCAGGACCAACTACGCCGCGGCGCGTGAACAGCGGGACAGATGGCGGATGGTGCTGCTGGAGGTCGTGACCATCAACAACGACCGGACGACCGTCATCCGGGTCACGGCCTGGAACATCCCGGAGAACTGACGCTCGCCCACTGACCGCGCCACCCGTCGGACCGCCCGGATTGGCCGGCCGGGTCGACGGGTGGCGCGGACCGTTTCCGGCACTCCTGACAGAATGCGGAGGCAGACCGCACCGCAGATGAGGAGACGCACGTCGTGATCCGTACCCATGATGCCGGCAGCTTGCGCGCGACGGACGCCGGCACGACGGTGACGCTCGCCGGGTGGGTGGCCCGCCGGCGCGACCACGGCGGGGTCATCTTCGTCGACCTGCGCGACGGTTCCGGTGTTGTCCAGGTGGTGTTCCGCGAGGAAGATGCGCACGCGCTGCGCAACGAGTTCTGCGTGAAGGTCGTCGGCGAGGTGACCCGTCGCCCGGCCGGCAACGAGAACCCGGAGCTGCCCACCGGCGAGGTCGAGGTGACCGTCGTCGAGCTGGAGGTGCTCTCCGAGGCGGCGCCCCTGCCGCTGCCGGTGGACGACCAGATCGAGGCCGGCGACGACATCCGACTCCGGTACCGCTACCTGGACCTGCGCCGCAGCGGCCCGGCGAACGCGCTGCGGCTGCGCTCGCGCGCCAGCCAGCTCGCCCGGGGTGTGCTGCACGAGCGGGACTTCCTGGAGATCGAGACGCCGACGCTGACCCGCTCGACGCCGGAGGGCGCCCGCGACTTCCTGGTGCCGGTGCGGCTCCAGCCCGGCAGCTGGTACGCGCTGCCGCAGTCGCCGCAGCTGTTCAAGCAGCTGCTGATGGTCGGTGGCATGGAGCGGTACTACCAGATCGCCCGCTGCTACCGCGACGAGGACTTCCGCGCCGACCGGCAGCCGGAGTTCACCCAGCTCGACATCGAGATGTCGTTCGTCACCGAGGACGACGTGATCGACCTCGGCGAGGCGATCGTCTCCACGCTGTGGAAGGACCTGGCCGGGCACGAGATCACCCGACCGATCCCGCGGATCACCTGGCACGACGCGATGGCCCGGTACGGCTCGGACAAGCCGGACCTGCGCTACGGCGTCGAGCTGACCGAGCTGACCGAGTACCTGCGCGGCACCGAGTTCCGGGTCTTCGCCGGGGCGATCGACGCGGGCGGCTACGTCGGCGCGGTGGTGATGCCGGGAGGCGCGGCGCAGAGCCGCAAGGAGCTGGACGGCTGGCAGGACTGGGCGAAGGCGCGTGGCGCCCGCGGCCTGGCGTACGTGGTGCTGGACGCCGAGACCGGCGAGGCGCGCGGCCCGGTGGCGAAGAACCTCTCCGCCGAGCACCTGGGCGGGCTCGCCGACGCGGTCGGCGCCAAGCCGGGCGACGCGGTCTTCTTCGCCGCGAGCGCCACCACCCGGGAGGCGCAGGAGCTGCTCGGTGCAGCCCGCGTCGAGATCGCCAAGCGGTCCGGCCTGATCGACGAGAGCGCCTGGGCGTTCTGCTGGGTGGTCGACGCGCCGATGTTCGAGCGCACGGACGAGGGCGGTTGGACGGCCGTGCACCACCCGTTCACCTCGCCGAACGCGGAGTGGGTCGACCGGTTCGAGGAGGCTCCGGACCGGGCCCTGGCGTATGCGTACGACATCGTCTGCAACGGCAACGAGATCGGCGGCGGGTCGATCCGTATCCACCGGGGTGACGTGCAGAAGCGGGTCTTCGACCTGCTCGGCATCACTCCCGAGGAGGCGCAGGACAAGTTCGGCTTCCTGCTGGAGGCGTTCAAGTACGGCGCCCCGCCGCACGGCGGTATCGCCTTCGGCTGGGACCGGGTCTGCATGCTGCTCGCCGGCGCCGACTCCATCCGTGAGGTCATCGCCTTCCCGAAGACCCGGGGTGGCTTCGACCCGCTGACCAGTGCACCCACCCCGATCACCGCCCAGCAGCGCACCGAGGCCGGCATCGACGCCAAGCCCAAGCCGCAGCCGGCGGCCCACACGGGAACGGCCGGCCCCGCAGCCCCGGTAGCAGACCCGGTCTGACCCCCTATCGCGCCGTCGATCATGAGGTTGACGGGCCCGCGCCACGGCGTGTCGCTCGTTAACCTCATGATCGACGTCGGCGGTAGTGGGGGAGTGGGCTGGGATGCGGGTGCTTGTTGTCGGGGGTAGTGGATTACTCGGGCGGTCGATTTGTCGGCGGGGCGTCAGCGCCGGGTGGTCGGTTGTCGGGACGTTCCACTCCGGTGAGATCGCGGTGCCGGGAGTCGCGGCACGACGGCTGGACGTGACCGACCGGTCCGCCGTGCGCGCACTGGTCGCCGAGGTGCGGCCGGACGCAGTGGTGGGGACCCCTTACCGGTACGGGGACTGGGCGGTCACCGCCGACGGGGCAGCGCACGTGGCCCTCGCCGCCGCCGAGGTGGGCGCCCGGCTGGTGCACGTGTCGAGTGACGCGCTGCACGCCGGCCGTCCCACGCCGTACGCCGACGACGACGTGCCCACCCCGCTGAACGCGTACGGTGCCGCGAAGGCGGCCGCCGAGACCGCCGTTCGCGCGATCGACCCGGGCGCGACACTGGTGCGGACCTCCCTGATCGTGGGGGAGGGCAGCAAGCAGATCCAGCTCTGCCGGGACGCGCTCGCCGGACGGGCGGTGCTGTTCAGCGACATGATCCGTTGCCCGATCGACGTCACCGACCTGGCCGACGCCGTGCTGGAACTGGTCGTCGGCAACCACGCCGGCCCGCTCAACGTGGCTGGCGCGGACGCGGTCAGCCGTGCCGAGCTGGGTCTGCTGGTGGCCCGACATTTCGGGTTGGACGCGGCCGGGCTGAAGACCACCACCAGCGCCGCCGCCGGGCAGGCCGGCCCCACCGAGGTACGCCTGGACTGCGCGCGCGCCGCAGGTCTGCTGCGGACGCGGTTGCGGGGGGTGCGGGAACTCCTCGCCTGACCCTGCACACTTCTTGTGCATAACTCTTGTGCATAAGAAGTGTGCAGAGATAGTGTGCAGTCATGGCGAACGACGAAGACGCTCAGCGGGCGGCGCTACGTGAGGTCCGCATCGACAAGCGGCAGGTCCGGGTCCTGGCGCATCCGCTACGGATGCGGCTGGTCGGCGCCCTGCGTGTGAAGGGGCCCGCCACCGCCACCACCCTCGCCGAACTGCTCGGCACAAACACCGGCGCGACCAGCTACCACCTGCGTCAACTCGCCGAGGTCGGGCTCGTCATCGAGGATCCCGACCGAGGCACCGGGCGGCAACGTTGGTGGCAGGCGGCGCACGACGTCACCAACTGGGAGCCGAGCGACTTCGATGACGACCCCGACGCCCGAGCCGCGATCGAGTGGATCCAGGGCGACCAGGTACGTCTCCTCGTCGAGACCGCCGACCGCTGGTTCGCCACCCAGCACGAGTGGTCACCCGCCTGGCGGGACGGCTTCGGCATGGGCGACATCTTCATGACCATCCCGCCCGCCAGACTGGAGGAGCTCAAGGCGGAGGTGTGGCAGGTGCTGGAGCGCTACCACCGCGAGGCCCAACCCGACGCCCCTACCGACCCGGAGGCCCGCCCGGTGCAGGTCTTCCTGGCCGCCTACCCGTTGCGCGAGGGCCTCCGGTGAGCGCGCTGACCGTACGCCAGGTTCGGCGTCGTTACCTCACGCTCTACGGTCTGCGCTGGCTGCCCACGGGGCTGATGATCCCGGTGATGATCCTGCTGATGCAGGAGCGCGGCCTGTCGCTGCCGCAGATCGGCCTGGTCGGCACGGCTCAGGGGCTGCTGGTGCTGGCGCTGGAGTTGCCCACCGGCGGGTTCGCCGACGCTCTCGGTCGTCGACCGGTGCTGCTCGCCGCCGGGGTGCTCAACCTTGTCTCCCTCGCGCTGTTCGCCGTGGCCGACTCGTTCGCGCTGTTCTTCGTGGTCTGGGCTCTGCAGGGCATCTACCGGGCGTTGGACAGCGGCCCGTTGGAGTCCTGGTACGTCGACGCCACCCTGGCCGCCGACCCGCAGGCCGAGTACGAGCGTGGCCTCGGCTACGCCGGCACCGTCGTCGGCGGCGCCATCGGCGGAGGCGCGCTGCTCAGCGGTGGTCTCATCGCGCTCGGCCCGATCGGGCCGGTCTCCGCGCTCACGGTGCCCGTGCTGGCCGCCATCGTGGCGCAGGCGGCGGCGCTCGTCGCGCTCGTGGTGCTGCTGGTCGAGGAGCGGCCGGCCACCGGGGTCGCGGCGATGCGGGCCTCGGTGGTCCAGGCGCCCCGGATGATCGGCCAGGCCGTCGGGCTGCTGCGGCGTTCCCGGGTGCTGCTGGCGTTGGTGGCCGTCGAGCTGTTCTGGGGCTTCGGCATGGTCACCTTCGAGTCGCTGCTGCCGGTCCGACTCGCCGAGGTGATCGGTGATCCGGAACGCGCCGCGGTGCTGCTCGGGCCGGCGAACTCGGCCGCCTGGCTCGCGTCGGCCGCCGGCGCGGCACTGACCCCACTGCTGCTGCGCTGGTTCGGCGCCGCTCCGGGTGCGGCCCTGCTCCGCGTCCTGCAGGGCGTGACTGTGGTCGGGATGGGGTTGTTCGCGGGGCCGGTCGGCGTGCTGGTGGCCTACCTCGCCTGCTACGCGGTGCACGGAGCGTCCAACCCGTTGCACAGTGGGCTGCTGCACCGGCAGGTCGACGGCCCGTACCGGACCAGCGTGCTCTCGCTGAACTCGATGATGGGGCAACCGGCCGGCGCGCTCGGCGGGGTGGTGCTGACCGCGCTCGCCGCCGCCACCAGCGTCAGCACCGCGATGGTGGTCGGCGCTGTGGTGTTGGCCGTCGCCGCCCCGCTCTACCTGCCCGCCTGGCTGGCCGGCCGTCGGGCCGCCCCGGCCGTCGAGCCGACCGCGGTCCCGGTGCCCGCCACCGACCGTTAGCGATAGCCCTCTCGCCTGGCCGGACGGCGGGCCGGTCAGGCGAGGCGGATCGAGCTGAGCGCAAGGGTGGAGGTATAGCCGAGCCGACGGTAGAGCCGCGCCGCACCGACGTTGTGCGTGTAGACGCCGAGCCCGACCAGGTCGTGACGTGCGAGTAGCGCCCGGGTCATCCCGGCGGTCAGGGACGCGCCCAGCCCTCGACCGCGTTGGTCGGGAGCGACGGTCAGGCCGGCCAGGAAGCCGATGTCATCCTGGCTACGGTCCGCGCCGCACGCCACCAACCGGTCGCCGGCCCAGATGCCGTACCAGTCGACCACCCGTGGGTCGCCCGGCTGGGAGGTGCTGGTGGGGAACGACTCTTCGACGAGTGCCGCCAGCGCCGGCTGGTCGGCGGCGGTGAGGCGGACCACCGCTTGTTCGTCCGGCTGCGCCGGCGGCGCCGTGTCGGTCCAGTGGAAGTCCCAGTCGCTGTGCTCGGCCACCGCCAGCCGATCGACCAGCCGACCGCGATCGTGTCGAGGCAGGTGCAGCCGCTGTCCGGGCTGGAGCATTCCATCGGCGGCGAGCGCTGCACAGATCTCCAGCGCCGGTTCGACCGGACCGATCGCGCAGCCAGCCGGTCCGTACTCCGGCGGCACCAACCACAGCACGGCGCCATCACGCTGGTACGCGCGCGCCGGCACGGCCCGCCCGAGCGCGTGCCGGGCGAACGGGTGATGGCCGACGGCGGCCAGGATGGCGCTCCGGTCCTGGAGCACCCGGTCGTCGATGATCATGCGGTCCAGCCTAAGGCCTAGGAGCCGGGGGTCGATTGCCTCCGCCGGGCCCTCGCGGCGTGGCCGTCTCCACCCTGGAGATTGACGAGTCGACCGATTGGGTACATCACGCGCCGACCTACTGGGAACCCCCACCGGAGGACCGACATGCTCGCCATTCTCGCGGCCATCGTTTTTGGCTTTGCCCTGCTGCTCGACCTGCTCGGCACCGACTTCGGCGCACCCGACCTGTTCAACTGGAACACCCTCGTGCTCATCGGACTGCTCCTGCTCTCGCTCTACCTGGCCGGCGTCGGCAGCGGCCCGCGCGGCGGCGGCGGCGGCCGTTGGTACCGGGGCCGTCGCCCCGGGCGTGGCTGACCGGAACCGATCACCGGTGGCGGGCCTGCGGCGCGATTCCGGCGCCGTGGGCCCGGCCCGGTACTGTCTTCGTGATGGAGTCCGACGCCCTCTTCTCCCTTGGTGAACCCGCCGGGTCGCGCAGCGCGCCCGACGGTCCCGCCGGTGTCGACGGCTTTACCGCGGTGGCCGACGATTCGCCCCTGCCCGTCCGGATGCGCCCGGTGACCCTCGACGAACTGGTCGGGCAGGAGCACCTGCTCGCTCCCGGCGCACCCCTGCGGCAACTGGTCTCCGGCGGGGCTCCGATGTCGGTGATCCTCTGGGGCCCGCCGGGCAGCGGCAAGACCACCATCGCGCACCTGGTGGCCGGGGCCACCGACCGCCGCTTCGTGGCCATGTCGGCGCTCTCCGCCGGCGTGAAGGACGTCCGGGCGGTGATCGATGCGGCGCGCCGCCAGCGCCGTTCCGGCGGTCCGCAGACCGTGCTCTTCATCGACGAGGTGCACCGGTTCAGCAAGACCCAACAGGATTCGCTGCTCGCCGCCGTCGAGGACCGCACTGTCACCCTGCTGGCGGCCACCACCGAGAACCCGTACTTCTCGGTCATCTCCCCGCTGCTGTCGCGGTGCGTGCTGCTCACCCTGCAACCGTTGGACGACGAGGCGGTGCGGGGCCTGCTGCGCCGGGCGGTCGCCGACAAGCGTGGCCTGGACGGCGCACTGGCCCTGACCACCGAGGCCGAGGATCACCTGGTCCGGCTGGCCGCCGGCGACGTCCGTAAGGCACTCACCGCCCTGGAGGCGGCGGCGGCCTCCGCCACGGCCCTCGGCGGCGGGCGGATCGACCTCGCCACCGCCGAGCAGGCGGTCGACGTGGCGGCGGTGCGCTACGACCGCGACGGCGACGCCCATTACGACGTGGTCAGCGCCTTCATCAAGAGCATGCGCGGCTCGGACGTGGACGCGGCGGTGCACTGGCTGGCCCGCATGCTGGTCGCCGGTGAGGACGCCCGGTTCATCGCCCGTCGTCTGGTCATCTTCGCCAGCGAGGACGTGGGCATGGCCGATCCCAGTGCGCTGAGCGTGGCGACCGCCGCCGCGCACGCGGTCGAGTACGTCGGGTTGCCCGAAGCGCAGCTCAACCTCGCCCAGGCGGTGATCCACCTGGCCACGGCGCCCAAGTCGAACTCGGCCACCACCGCCATCGGCGCCGCCATCGCCGACGTCCGGGCCGGTCGCGGTGGCGCGGTGCCGCGAGGGCTGCGCGACGCGCACTACGCCGGCGCCCGAGGGTTGGGCCACGGGACCGGCTACCGCTACCCGCACGACGACCAGCGCGGCGTGGTCACCCAGCAGTACGTCCCGGACGACCTGGTGGGCACCGACTACTACCAGCCCAGCCCGCACGGCGCGGAGCGGTCGGTGGCCAGCCGGTTGCCGCTGCTGCGCCGGATCGTGCGTGGCCTGCCGGCTCCGCCCGCCCGCCCGCAGACGCCGACAGCCGAGCCGTCCGTAACGGCGCAGACCGCGCCAGCGCTATCCCCGGGGGCCGCCCGTCCGACGACGGGCGCGGGTGCCCCCGGCACGATGCAGGACAGCGGCACCGACGCCGCAGGAGAGGGTCAACAGTGAGATCGCGTGGTGGGGACCGCCCGGACGAGGGCCCGGACGAGCGGCGCGATCCCCGCGCCAAGGCCCGCCGTTGGGGTCGCGGCCGGCCGGCTGAGCCCGAGCCGGAGGAGCCGGTAGCCGGCGAGGAGTTCGGCTGGATCGACGACCTGCGCTCGGCCAAGCAGCAACGCACCGAGCTGGGCCCGGACGGCGCACCGGCGGAGCCGAACCGGCCCCGTGCTGGCATGCCGCCGGCAGACCCGGCCGGACCGCCGGCACAACCCACCCCGCGTACGCCGGGAGAGCCGGCCGGTGCGCGCGGCAGTGCGCCGGAGTCCTCGGCGCCGCCGGCCCCGCGCCAGAGCGAACCTGGCGGTGCCGCCGCCCGTCGACCGGTCGACGGGCCCTGGCCCGGGGAGACGCCGCCAGCGGGTCGTCGCCCGGACAACCGGCCACCCGCCGCCGGCCCCGCACCGGGTCAGCCGCCGCGCCGCGGCGTGCAGCCGATGCCCGGTGCCCGCGCTGCCGTACCACCGCCGCCACCCGCCGCTCGCCCGGGCGGGAGTGGCCCGGCCGGGCGAGCGGCGGGGGGCGGCGGTGGTACGGC
>NZ_QGSY01000228.1 GCF_003857035.1 Micromonospora arida | reverse complement strand
GTCCTTCCGGGACGGGGGTGGGGCAGGGAAAGTCGATGGGCATAAGACGTCGGATATCTGATGTCGTGACGTTAAAGGGCTGCGCGCGGGTCGTCAATAGATCGACGCGGGGCGGTGCGCGACGACGTGGTAGTCCGGGGTGGACGGTGCAGTCATGGCGCTTGCCTGATCGAAGATGCCGGATAGAGCGTGGATATTTACATCATGTTGCGTCGTCTGGCAGGCTCGGCTGCATCGACCACCTTCGTCATCTCGGCGATCGGGCCCGTCCCGGCCCGCGACCGCCGCCGGCGACGCCTGTCCGAAGGAGACACCATGCAACGGCGTCAACTCCTCACCCTCGGCGTGCTCAGTCCGTTCGCGGCGATGCTGGCGTCGGGCGGCCCGGCCAGCGCCGCGGCTGCGGCGCAGACCTTCGGGTTCTCCGCCGACGGCAGCAACTTCCTGCTCGACGGCCAGCCGTTCCAGATCCGCAGCGGCGAGATGCACCCGGCCCGCATCCCGGTGCAGTACTGGCGGCACCGGATCCAGATGGCCAAGGCCATGGGCATGAACACGATCGCCATCTACGTGATGTGGAACCACGTCGAGGAACGGCCCGGTGTCTTCGACTTCACCACCGACCGGCGTGACATCGCGGGCTTCATCAGGCTGTGCCAGGCCGAGGGCATGTACGTGCTGCTGCGCCCCGGCCCCTACGTCTGCGGCGAATGGGACCTCGGCGGTCTACCGCCGTACCTGTTGCGCAACCCGAACATCAGGCTGCGGGTCCGCACCGCCGCCGACCCCAACTACATGGCGGCCGTCACGCGCTACATCAACGCGCTCGCCGCGCTGGTCAAGCCGCTCATGGTGGGCAACGGAGGACCGATCCTGATGGTCCAGATCGAGAACGAGTACGGGTCGTACGGCAACGACGTCGTCTATCTCGAGGAGCTGCGGCAACTGTGGCTGCGGGCCGGGATCACCGGACCGTTCTACACCGAGGACGGCCTCGGCCAGGTGCAGGGCAACCGGACGGTCGTCACCGGCGGCGCGATCGCGCTCAGCGGCGGTGACGCGGCAGCCATCGCCGCGGCACGCCGGTCGTTCCCGACCGTTCCGGCCATGTCCGGCGAGCTCTACCCGGGCTGGTTGACCCACTGGGGCGACGGCGGCTTCGCCGGATCGAACACCGACATCTCCAGCCAGCTGCGGGGCCTGATGGCCGGCCGGTTGTCGTTCAACCTCTACATGATCCACGGCGGCACGAACTTCGGATACTCCGCGGGCGCCAACGCCGCCGACAACGGGTCGGGTTACCAGGCGGACATCACCACCTACGACTACGGCGCGCCGATCAACGAACAGGGTGCCCCGGCCCGCCTGTACCCCGCCTACCGGGAGATCATCGGCACCGCCCTCGGGGTGACGCTGCCGGCCGTACCCGCACCGATCCCCACCATCGTGCGCACCGGCGGCCAGGCCGTCCTGCCGGCGGCGTACGCCTCGCTGTGGGACAACCTGCCGGCCGCGCTGTCGACCCAGACGAATCCACAGCCGATGGAGATGTACGGCCAGAACTCCGGCTTCATGCTCTACCGCCGCGTCCTGCCTGGCTACACCCGGGCGACACTGGACATCAGGTCGGTGCGCGACTACGCCACGGTGTTCCTCGACGGCGTCTACCAGGGCGGCCTGTCTCGGAGCAGCCTCCCGGCGGCCTACACGACTCCGCTCGGCGTGACCGTGCAGGACGCGCCGCTGGCGTTGAAGACCTCGGCGAGTGGCAGCCCCACGCTCGACATCCTGGTCGAGGGCATGGGTCGGAACAACTTCGGCCAGGCGCTGGTCGACCGCAAGGGCATCACCGAGCGGGTGTCACTGGTCGACGCGGGCACCCTGACCGGCACGTTGACCAACTGGCAGACCCATCTGCTGCCCGTCGACGAGGCGTTCGTGGCCGGCCTCCGTCCGGTGATCACCAACAGTTCGCGGCCCGGCATCTTCTTCAAGGCCACGGTGAACCTCACCCAGACCGGCGACACGTACCTCGACATGTCCCGGTGGACCAAGGGTGTGGTCTGGGTCAACGGCCGCAACCTGGGCCGCTACTGGAAGGTGGGGCCACAGCAGCGGCTCTACTGTCCGGCGCCGTGGCTGCGGGTCGGCGCCAATGAGATCGTGGTTTTCGACCTGCACCAGGTGCAGGCCCAGCCGATCTCCTTCGAAGCCACCCTGAGCGGCCAGTCGGGCGCCGTCCGCCACACGGTGGTCAACCGGGCCAGCGGAAAGGCCCTCGACGTGCCGGACCTGTCCCGGGCCACCGGCGTGCAGTTGATCCAGTGGACCCCCAACGGCGGTGCCAACCAGGCGTGGCTGATGGCTGGCGCGGTGGGCGGCGTCACCACGATGACCAGCGTCAGTTCGGGTCTGCTCGCTGACGTCGAGGCCGGCTCCACGGCGGAGGGGGCGCGGGTCATCCAGTGGACCGCGACCGGCGGCGGCAACCAGCAGTGGCGGGTCGTGACCGCGTCCGGTGAGTTCGTGAGGCTCGTCAACGTGCAGACCGGAAAGGTCCTCGCTGTGGCCGGCGGTGCGACGACCGACGGCGCCGCGATCGTGCAGCAGAGCGACACCGGCGCCACCACCCAACACTGGCGCCTCACGCCGGGGTGACGTCGTCGGGCCATCTGACGCCCGGCTGACCATGGGTCGGGCCGGGTAGGTGAGGGTCGGTGGGTGACCTGTTGCGGTGCGGCGGCCGCCGCGGGTCGCCTGCCGACCCTCACCCGTTGCGGTCAACCGTCCATGTCGTGGTGCGGTACGGGCGTTGCATCGGAGATGCAAAGATGGCCGCATGGGCGGGCGGAGCGACCGGAGTGAGACGTGAACCAGCGCGAGCGGTGGCACCGGCTCCTGGAGATGGTCGCCGTCGAGGGTCAACTCGACATCGAGTCCACAGCCCGCGAGTTGGGCGTGAGTACGGCGACCATTCGTCGTGACTTCGACGAGTTGGCCACCCAGCGGTTGGTGACCCGCACCCGGGGCGGCGTGGTCGTCACCAATGTCTCCTACGACCTGCCGCTGCGCTACAAGGCGGTGCGGCAGGCATCGGAGAAGCAGCGGATCGCCGCGGCCGCCCTCGCACTGATCCCACCGGGCAGCACGGTCGGGCTCAACGGCGGCACCACGACGACCGAGGTGGCCCGGGCGCTCGCGCTGCGCACCGACCCGAGCGGGCAGCTGTCGGCGGCCACGGTGGTGACCAATGCGCTGAACATCGCCCACGAGCTCATCGTGCGTCCGCACATCCGGGTGGTGCTCACCGGTGGGACGGCCCGCCCGCAGTCGTACGAGTTGGTCGGTCGCATCGCGGAGACGATGCTCGCGTCCGTGGCGCTGGATGTCGTCGTGCTCGGGGTGGACGCGATCGACCACCAGCACGGCGCCAGCGCCCATAACGACGGCGAGGCGGCGGTCAACCACGTCATGGTGACCAGCGCGGCGCGGACGATCGTCGTCGCGGACGCCTCGAAGCTGGGCCGCCGGAGCTTCAACCGGATCTGTCCGCTGGGCAACATCGACACTCTGATCACCGATCGGTCGGCGGACCCGCAGCAGGTGAGCCTCGTCGAACAGGCCGGGGTCACGGTGCTCCAGGTCTGACGGGCGCTGCGATCGGCAAAAGATGGAACCCGGTGCAAAATTACGGGCTGATTCTTGCATCTTGAGTCAGGCGGGTGCACCATCCGATCTTATCGCCCTTCGTAAATGTCTGGGCCGCATCGTCCCTCACCACACCGGAGAAAACGATGATCTGGTCACCGCTGCCTGCCCATCGCCGCCGTACCGCCGTCCGGGCTGCCATCGTGGTTCTCATCCTGTTCGCCGCGATGCTGCAGGCCCTACCCGCTCGCGCGAGCACACCGGGAAGCGCGACCGGCCTCACCCGGACCGGGAACACCTACACCATCGCCACCAGCACCGCCGCCCGCATCCGGCTCACGCTGGTCCGTGCGGACATCTTCCGGGTCTGGGCAGCGCCGAACGGCACCTTCACCGAACCGGCGGCGAACGAGATCACCGTGCGGACCGACTTCGGTGCGGTGGCCAGCACGGCGACCGACGACGGCACCGCCTTCCGCATCGCCACCGCGGCGGTTGTCATCCGGATCAACAAGGACCCCCTGACGATGCAGGTCCAGCGTCCGGACGGGCGGCTGATCTGGCGGGAGGCGCAACCGCTCGACTGGTCCGCCGGCCGTACGACGCAGCGCTTGGCGCGCGACGCCGACGAGCAGTTCTACGGCACCGGCCTGCGCCTGGGGGAGTGGGCGCTGCGCGACAAGACGGTGCCGATCGCCGTGGACAACAGGTGGCGGGAGAACACGAACGCCAGTCCGGCGCCCTTCTACCTGTCCACGAACGGCTACGGCGTCCTGCGCAACACGTGGGCGCCCGGCTCGTACGGCTTCACCGCACCGGTCACCACCACCCACAACGAGGAACGCTTCGACGCGTACTACTTCGTGGGCGATTCGCTCAAGGCTGTGCTCGGCGCGTACACCGACGTGACGGGCAAGCCGTTCCTGAGCCCGATGTGGGGCCTCGAACTCGGCAACGCGGACTGCTTCAACGCGTCCAACCCGGCCTATCAGGGCGACCACAACCGGGCCGGGCACCAGCGGACTCCCGATGTGCTGGCGTACGCCCGGGAGGCCCGGGCCAAGGACATGCCGTCGGGGTGGTTCCTGCCCAACGACGGGTACGGCTGCGGCTACGCCGACCTGCCCGCGACAGTGGCAGGCGCCAAGGCGCTCGGTTTCCAGACCGGCCTGTGGACCTCCACGGGGCTCGGGTCCATCGACTACGAGGTCGGCACCGCCGGTACGCGTGGCGTGAAGACCGACGTCGCGTGGATCGGCGGCGGTTACCAGAACGCGTTCCGTGGTGTCCAGCAGGCGGTCGACGGCATCGAGCGGAACTCCGACGCCCGCCGCTACGTGTGGACCGTCGACGGCTGGGCCGGTACCCACCGCAACGCCGTCGTCTGGACCGGTGACACGTACGGCAGTTGGGACGACATGCGGTGGACCGTGCCTGCCGTCGCGGGCGCCGGGTTGTCCGGCCTCAACTACGCAACGGGTGACGTCGACGGGATCTTCGGTGGCAGCCCGAACACCTACGTGCGGGACCTGCAGTGGAAGTCGTTCACACCGGCGTTCATGACGATGTCCGGCTGGGGCGCGACCAATCCGGCGCCCGGCTACCAGGACAAGCAGCCCTGGCGCTACGCCGAACCGTACCTGTCGATCAACCGCCGTTACCTGCAACTCAAGATGCGGCTGATGCCGTACCACTACACGATGAGCCGGGTGGCAAGCGTGACAGGCGTGCCGGCGACTCGGGCCCTGGTGCTGGAGTACCCGAACGACCCGGTCGCCCGGGGCAACGCCACGTCTGGTGAGTTCATGGCGGGCGACGCGTTCCTCGTGGCGCCTGTGGTCTCCGACACCGAGCTGCGCGACGGCATCTACCTGCCGGCCGGCACCTGGACCGACTACTGGACCGGGCGGGTGTACCAGGGACCGCTCACCCTCAACGGGTACGCGGCACCGCTGGACCGGCTGCCCCTGTTCGTCAAGGGCGGCTCGATCGTGCCGATGTGGCCGCAGATGAACTACACAGGTGAGAAGCCGGTCTCCACGCTCACCTACGACCTGTACCCGCGCGGCTCGTCGAGCTTCACGCTCTACGAGGACGACGGCATCACCCGCGCCTACCAGGGCGGGGCTTACGCCACCCAGCAGGTCCGGATGGCCGCGCCGACGTCCGGCACCGGAACGGTCACCGTCGACGTGGGTGCCTCCACCGGTGCGTACGCCGGCAAGCCGTCGTCGCGCTCCTACGAGTTCAGCGTGCACCTGTCGGCCGCCGCACAGGCGGTCACGGTCGCCGGCCAGACGCTGCCGAGGTTGAGCACGCGCTCCGCGTACGACTCGGCGAGCAGCGGTTGGTTCTACGCGGACGGGATCCTGTGGATCAAGGCCGGTGCGAGGAGCACCGCGTTCCAGACCCGGATCGACGGCGCCGTGCTGCCGGTCCCCGGCACCGGCACGGCGACACCGCCGATCCCGAACGACAGCTGGCGGCTCGTGTACGCCGACAGCGAGGAGACGAGCGCGGAGAACGGCAGGGCCACCAACGCGTTCGACGCAGACCCGGGCACTTTCTGGCACACCGCCTGGTCGTCCACGCCCGCGCCCCTGCCGCACGAGATCCAGATCGATCTGGGCGCCACGTACCAGGTGGACGGGCTGCGGTACCTGCCACGGCAGGACGGGGGCGTGAACGGCCGCATCGGCCGCTACGAGGTGTACGTCTCGGACAGCCCGAGCGCCTGGGGCACGGCCGTGGCGTCGGGGACGTTCGCCGACACGTCGACGCAGAAGGTGGTGCCGTTCGGCGCTGTCCGCAGCGGCCGGTACGTGCGGCTGCGGGCGTTGAGCGAGGCTGGTGACCGGGGGCCGTGGACGACGGTGGCCGATCTGGCGATCACCGGAACCGCGGTGACGTCGGGGAGTTGATCCCCGCGCGGCCCGTCGGACAGGGTTGCCGCCCTGTCCGACGGGCCATCAGCACATCCCGAGACCGGGATTGGTGCCGGCGCGCGGACTAGGACAATGACCACTGTTGGCGGGTCGCGCCGGTGGCGGTTCGCTGGATGACGTCAGCGCCGTTGTTCGTGATCGTTCCGTCGAGATCGAGCGCTCGACCACTGTTGCGGTTCGTGATGGTGAAGTGGGTGCCGACTCGCGTGATGCGCCACTGCTGGTTGGCCGCACCCGTGTACGTCCACTGGATGACGTCGGCGCCGTCCGCGGTCGAGTTGCCGGCCACGTCGAGGGCGCGGCCACTACGGCGGTTGACGATGCGGTGGAACCCGTCGCCGACGGGAACGATCGACCACTTCTGGTGCAGGGCACCGTTGTCGGCCCACTGCACCGCGTCGCCACCGTCACCCGGCGCGGCGACCGCGACCTCCATGACCTTTCCACTGGCCCGGTTGGTGAGCGTGTAGTTCGCGTTCGGGTCGAACGAGCCGTTCAGGGCGTCGAGTTCCTTGAGGCTGAACCGGGTGGTCATGATGTACGGGTAGCTCGTGTCGGTCGGGTCGAAGTATCCGTACGACGTCAGCACGAACGTACCGTCCGGAAGCACGACGTTGCCCGCGTAGCCGGTGTCGCCGCTCTTGACCGAGGGCGTGAAGTCCTCCAACAGTCGGACCCGGTACTGACCCTCGCGGGAGTTGACCAGATCGTCGTAGGTCCCGACCCAGGCCACCCAGTCGCCGGCCACCCACGCCCCGGTGTTGCTCACGCTGTTGCGGATGATGTCGCGGAAGGTGATGACGAGCCGACCGGTGGCCGGGTCGTACGTCGCGGCGTGGCGTTCGCCCATGAGGGCGCCCTGCATCTCGCGCGGCTCGGTCCAGGTGGTTCCCTCGTCGTTCGAGAACGCCACCATGGCGTTGGTGCGCTTGTTCTGCGCCCGGGCGAGCAGCGCGAGCTGGCGACC
Source organism: Micromonospora arida (assembly GCF_003857035.1). Classification (GTDB taxonomy): domain Bacteria; phylum Actinomycetota; class Actinomycetes; order Mycobacteriales; family Micromonosporaceae; genus Micromonospora; species Micromonospora arida. The sequence continues at coordinate 55,169 of NZ_QGSY01000228.1, read as the reverse complement.
GTTCGGCGAGCGGATGATCTCGATCTCGCAGAGGCCGGCATATTTCTCGATGGTGTTGTGCGCGGCGAGGAGCCGGGTCGGCGTGCTCCAGACGGCGTTGCCGGCGGCGTCGAACGTCAGGTAGGTCTTCCAGTTGTTGTATCCACCGTCGTGGAAGATGCCCATGTAGCGGAAGTCCCAGGACCCGTCGGCCTTCTTGAGGCGGACCAGGGTGGCGTGGGCCACGAAGCCGCTGAAGCCGGCGTCGGCGAAGTGGTGGGTGAATTCGGACCAGGACTGGCCGTTGTCGTCGGAGTACGCGGTCTTGAACCCTCCGGGACTCGCCGGAAGGCCGCTGATCAGCAGCAGTCGGATGCCCCCGGTCGGCCTCACCACCTTGTAGAGGGTGGGGGTTTCCTTGCTGGTGGCCCAGCTCGCTGGCGTGGGGAGGCGACCCGACCAGGTGCGCCCACCGTCGTCGCTGCGCTTCAGGATGATCTGGCCGGTGCCGTGGCCCATGGGGTAGACGGTGAAGATCGTGCGTCCGTCGTCGAGCAGGACGGAATCGGGGTGCCCGAGGTACTGCCCTGCCTGGCGGTCGGTGAGCACCTGGCGGCGCGTGTCGTCCTTCAGGTCCAGGAACGGGATCGTGTAGTCGATGCGCATGCTGAGGTCGCTGATCTCACCCGCCGAGAGCGTGGTGCCGTACACGCGCACTTAGTCGAGGTCACCGCTGTAGTGCCACTGGGCTCCCTGCGCGTCGACGTTGCGGCCGATCCACATTCCGTTGAGGTCTCGGACGTTCGCGAAGAACCTGGTGGATTGGTGCGTGGCGCGCACCGATCCGTCGACGTAGAGGCGGGTGCCCTCGGCGCCGACGGTCAGGATGGCGGTGTGCCAGACGCCGTCGTTGTAGGGGCCGCCGGTCGACGTCACCTGGGTGGCGTAGGCCCCGTTCTCCCGGTTCTCGAAGTAGACCGATCCGCCGTTGAGGGAGAACGACAGGTTGCTGGACTCGTCGACGGTGTGCGACGCGCTGAAGAAGCTCTTCGCGACGGCGGAACTCGTGGACCGGAACCGGACCGCGATCGCCCCCTGGGTCAGGTTCGCCACGCCGGACACGTCGGCCGACTTGTCGAGGAAGGTGCTGCTGCCGTTGAACGGCTGGTTGACCGGATAGTTCAGAGTCGCCGTTGCCGCGTGTCCGGCGGATGCCGGCATCAGCAGGCTCAGGAGGAGCGCCAACGCGACTGCGGCGGCGGTGCCGGCCCGGGCCGCCAGGCCCGGACGCGCCCTCGAACGGCCGTTCATCGGGTGATGGTCCATTGCTGTTCGGTACCTCCGCGGTAGGTCGACTGGACGACGGTGGCACCGTCGTTGGTCGCGGCATTCGCCACGGTGAGCGCCTTGCCGGAATTCCTGTTGATGATCTTGTAATGCGTGCCGGCCGGAATGACGCTCCACAGCTGGTTCGCGCCGCCGTGGCTCGTCCACTGGACGACGCTCGCTCCGTCGGCGGTGGACGAGCCCGACACGTCCAACACCTTGCCGCTGCTGCGGTTGACGATGCGGTGGTAGCCGCCGCCGGCCTCGACGAGATTCCACCGTTGGTGCGCCGCACCGTTGCTCGACCACTGGATGGCGCCACCGCCGTCCCCACTGCCGACCGGCACCTCGAGCACCTTGGTGCTGTTGCGGTTGACGACCCGGTACTCGGTCGACGGGTCGAACGCGGCGGCCGGGGTCGCCGCCCGGGACACCTCGACCTTGTCCGCCGTGACCGCGGTGCCGGACGAACTGGCGTTCCTGCTGTTCAACACCCGCACCCGCAGGACGTGCGAGCCCTGGGCGAGCAGCCCACTGGTGAAGACCATCGCCTGGTCCACCCGCGTCGGGGAGTACAGGTCGACCACCGTCTCGGGACCGCCGTCGATCGAGATGCCCGCCCGCCCGTGATTCGCCGCCCTGGCGGCGAAGAGCTTGACCTTGTTGCCGGTGAACCGGACCTGGTACGCGCTGTCGAGCGTGCTGCTGTAATGGTCGTCGCCCTGGAACTGTCGGGCGCCGTTGGTCCCGTACTGCCAGGTGCCCGAGTAGCTGAACTGGTTGTCGCCGGTTCCCGTGGTGTTGTCGTTGACCTGGACCACGCTCGGCACGCCCGGGGCGTCCCCGATTGCGTCCACCCGGGTGAAGAACGCCTCCACGGTGCTCGATCGCGGGCCGCCCCACAGCCGCTCGGCGAGGACCTCCGTCGGCCGCTTCGCGTACTGGTCGAACCACTCGTCCGTCTGGTGTTCCACAGCATCCGACCAGCGCGCGATCTTGTAGCCGTTGACCTTCACGTTCGGGTCCGGAGCCCAGCTCTCGTAGACGTTCTTCGCGTTGACGTAGAGGTTCAGGCCGGGAGTCACGTACAGGGTGCTCTCCGGTACGCCGACCACCGTGTAGCCCAGGTTGTAGAAGTAGTTCAGCGACCCGGTGTACGGCGTGAGGACGATGCTGGTCGCCGGCTTGATGCTCGTCTGCTGGCCGTTCGTCTCCCACCAGTTCCAGAGCTGGGCCGTCTTGCCGTACGACCGCACCTTGTCGTTCATCAGGTTCATGAACTCGGTGAAGACGTCACCCGCGTGGGGGAAGCCCCGTGCCTGTGCATAGCTGACCAGCTCCGGACAGCTGTTCTTGGCGGCGTCGGTCTGGTATTCGTCGCCGCCGATGTGGAAGTAGGGGCCGTCGAACAGCGGCACGAACTCCGACAGCAGGTTCATGACGAACGTTCGCGCGGAGTCCTTGGTCAGGTTGAGCGTCCAGCCGCCGTTCGATCCACCGGGCCAGGGCGCGTAGTCCATCGACGCGCAGGAGAACCGCATCGTCGGGTCGTACGTCGTCATCGTGGTCGCGTGGCCCGGCAGGTCGATCTCGGGAACGATGGTGATGTGGTACCGCTTGGCGACGTCCTGCATGCGGCGCAGGTCGGCCTTGCTGTAGGACTGGGCAGAGGCCAGGCCGGGGTACCGGTCGCTGCGCAGACGAAAACCGTTCCACTCGGTGAAGTGCATGCGCAGTGTGTTCAGACGCAGCCACGCCATGCGCCGGAGAAGATTCTCCAGGTAGTCCATCTCGTAGAAGTGCCGGCCGACGTCGAGCATCACCCCGCGTTCGCGGTACTGCGGGTAGTCGCGGATGGTTCCCGCCGGCACTGTGGTCGCCGTCGCGCTCTGCTTGATCATTTGCAGCAGGGTCTGGGTCCCGTAGTACACACCGGCCGTGGCGTTTGCGCGGACCACCACCTGCGACCCGACGGTCATCAGGTATCCCTGGTCGCCGATGCCGGCATCGCTGACGGCGAGCGTGAGCAGGATGTCGCCGGTCCCCGATGTTGCCGACGAGATGATCGGCACGTCGACACCGCTGATCGCGCCCAGGTCGACGCGTAACGACGTCGCCGCCACCGACAACTGGGCGGCATGCGCGGGGTCCACCAGGATCCGGGACGCTGTGGTCAGCGTCCAGGTCCCCGTCCCCCCGGTCCACTCCCGGACGCTCGGTGCGACCTGGGGCGCGGGGTTGGCCGCGCGCGCCGCCGACGGAACCTGAAGCCCCAGGCCCGCCAGCAGGGCGGCGAGTGCGAGAAGAAGTCGCTTCTTGCGGGTGGAGAACACTGTTGCGTACCTCCGGTCGGGAAACGCTCAGAGCGGCAGGAGATCCTTGACGTTTCCCTGCAGCACGGGCAGGCCGCCGCTGTTGGCCTGATTGCCCAGCAGGTGCACCGGAGCGGTGCCGGTGCAGCTCACTGTGAGATTCGACAGGGTGCAGCCGGACAGCATCCAGCGGGTGCCCTGCAGGTTCGTGGCGCGGATGTCGCTGTACCAGAGGGTGTTGCCGGTGAAGGTCGGCGGCAGGACGCCGTCGACGACCACGCCGGTGCCGGGATTGCGGCCGACTCCGCCGATCGGGAAGGACAGCGCGCTGCTCCATCGCACTGGTACGCCGCCGTTGCAGTGGTTGATGGTGTTGCCGGTCAGGCTGCCGTGCCCCCAGTTGTCACTGGCCAGCGAGCCGTACGGGCTGGTCTGGGCGAATGAGTAGTAGGCGCCGTAGCAGCCGACGACGACGTTGCCGTTGATGGTCCAGTTCCCGGACGAGTTCCAGATCGCGAGTCGGCAGGATGTGAAGCTGTTGGCGGTCAACTGCGAGTATTCGCTGCGGTCCGCCAGTGAGACACCGAAGTGGCAGCGGTGAAAGGCGTTGCCGCTCACCTTGAGCCGGTAGCCGAAGTAGTCGTCCGCCGCCGATCCGGTCACCGCCAGGCCGGCGCCGCGCCAGTTCGTGAAGTCGCAGTCCAGGATCCGTACGTTGTTACTGCGGCTGATCCGGACGCCCACGTGCGCGAACTGCGGTGCCGAGTCGACCGGGCTGGTCTGGCGTCCGAGGAAGTGGACGCCGCTGACGCTGACGTTGTCGCGGCCCACTATGGACAGCGCGCCGGCCTGGTCGGTCGGAACGGTGACCGTCGCGCCGTTGCCGACGATGAGGCAGCGATCGGGCAGGGCGACCGTGGCGGGCAGGGTGTAGGTGGCACCGGGTGTGAGCTGCACCTGAGGTGTGCGGGCCAGGACGGTGTTCCAGTCGTCGGCCACGCCGAGGACCGGTAGGGACGTCGAGGCGATCGCGGCGTCGGCCCGGCCGGGCGGCACGACGGCGGCGAGCGCGCCGGCGGCGCCCGCCAAGGTGATCGCGCGGCGGGGGATTCGTGTGGTCATGGTGGCCCTTCGGGCTGCGGGGTGAACGTCCCACGTCAGATGTCGGACGAACTTACGAGCGTTATCGACGTCCGTCAAGGCGTTCGTCGTGCCATCAGGAAGACCGCGGTGCGGATCGGTCGGCCACTCCGACGCGCTTGCAACTTTCTGCAATCAACCTGGGGCTGGACGCGTGCCGCACCGGATTCGCGACAGGCTCCTGCTGCCATCGCTGATCGACCGCACGGCTGGCTTTCCCGTGTAAAGAGGGGATCGGAGCGTGGTCGACGGGCCTTGACGGCGGCCGGGCCAGATCCCTAGGGTCTGCAATATCGTGATTGGTTCCGTCGCCACAGTGTCACGAAAGATCACGAGTGCTCGTGTAACCGGCACCTTCCGAAAGGGGCGGATCAATCACATGACCGCAGACGGTGCGCCGCAGACCCGCAAGCGCCGTGACCTGATCATCTCGGTGTCGCTCAATCCAGCCTTGGACATCACCTATGTCGTGCCCGAGCTGGTGCCCGACACGTCGCATCGGGTGACGAGCGTGGTTTCCCGGGCCGGAGGCAAGGGCCTCAACGTCGCCCGGGTCCTGCGTCAACTGGGCGCCGATACCCTCGTCCTCGGCCTGCTCGGCGGTGCCGCCGGCGAGCACATCCAGGCCGAACTGGCGACGGCCGGCCTGCCGGCGCAGTTCACCCATCTCAGCGGCGAGACCCGCCGGACGGTGACCGTCCTCGCGCAGGACACGGCGACGGTCCTCAACGAACCCGGCCCGCACGTCACGGCGGCGCAGTGGGCGGCGTTCCGGGACGTGTTCGCCGAGCGGGTCCGCGCGGCGCGAGTGGTGGTGCTGTCCGGCAGCCGGCCGCCGGGCGTGCCCGACACCGCGTACGCCGATCTCGTCACCATGGCGCAGGTCGCCGGGGCCGAGACCATCGTGGACGCCGAAGGATCGGCGCTCCGACACGCGCTGGCTGCCGCGCCGACGCTGGCGAAACCGAACGCCCACGAGGCGGCGGACCTGCTCGGCCGCCCGGTACGCAGCCGCGACGAGGCTGTGGCGGTGGCACACCGGCTCGTCCGAAGCGGCGCCAGCGCCAGCGTGGTGTCCCGCGGCGCGGACGGATTCGTGGCGGTTACCGGCGGGGCCGCCTACAACGTGCGTGCGCCCGAACGGGTGGCAGGTAACCCGACCGGCGCCGGCGACGCCCTCGCGGCCGTGCTCGCGTACGGGCTCCTCACCCGCGCGCCCTGGCCGGACGTCCTCGCCCGGGGCGCGGCCGTCTCGGCGGCCGCCGTGGCCTGCCCGTGGGCGGGCGAGTACGACGACGACGTGGCTTCCCGGCTGCTGCCCGGAACCACAGTGGAAAAGCTGCAAGAGCACCGCGCCGACAGAGAGCAGGAACCATGTCGCACGTCGCCTCCGAGATAGCCACGCAACCCGAGACGTGGCGTCGCGCCGCGGAACTGGTCACTCGACCTGAGGTAGCGCGGGCTCTGCCTCAGCCGGGCGAACGGGTCGCCGTCGTCGGCTGTGGCACGTCGTACTTCATGGCGCAGAGTTTCGCGGCGCTGCGGGAGTCGGCGGGCCAGGGGGAGACCGACGCCTTCGCCGCCTCGGAATTCCCCGCCGGCCGGCGCTACGACCGGGTGGTCGCCATCACCCGCTCCGGCACCACCACCGAGGTGATCGCGCTCCTCGAACAGTTGCCGCCCGGCAGCCGCTCGACCGTGCTCACGACCGATGCCGACCGGCCGGTGACCCGGCTGGTGAGCGACTGCGTCGTCCTCGACTTCGCCGACGAGGAGTCGGTGGTGCAGACCCGCTTCGCCACCACCGCGCTCGCCGCTTGGCGCGCCGGTCTCGGAGAGGACCTGACCGAGCCGATCGAGCAGGCGCGGGCCCAGCTGAACACCCCGGTCGACCCGGACGTCGTCGGTCGGAGCCAGTTCACCTTCCTCGGCACCGGCTGGACCGTGGGGTTGGCGCACGAGGCGGCCCTCAAGCTGCGGGAGGCCGCACAGATGTGGGCCGAGTCGTACCCGGCGATGGAGTTCCGGCACGGCCCGATCAGCGTGGTGGACCACCGGTCCGTGGTCTGGATCTTCGGACCGGTGGTGCCGGGCCTCCGCGACGACCTGGCCGCCACTGGCGCGATCGTCGTGCACGAGGACGTCGACGCCATGGCGCACCTCACCACCGCGCAGCGGCTCGCGGTCGAGCTCGCGAACCGTCGCGGCCTGCACCCGGACCAGCCCCGGCTGCTCACCCGGTCCGTCGTCCTGACCGCGCCGGTTGCCTGAGGACCACTGATGACCCTCGTGCCCACCGCCGACCTGGTGGCGGCGGCCCGAGCCGCCGGCACCGGCGTGCTCGCCTTCAACGTGATCACGATCGAGTACGCCCAGGCGATCGCCGTCGCGGCGGAGCGTGCCGGCCGGCCGGCGATCCTGCAGATCAGCCAGAACGCCGCGCGCTACCACTCGGGCCTCTCGGCTATCGCCGCTGCGACGGCCGAGGTCGCCTGGAGGTCCAGCGCGACCCTGTCGCTGCACCTGGACCACGTCGACGACATCAGTCTGCTGGAGCAGGCTCCCGACTCGGGCTTCAGCTCCGTGATGGTCGACGCGTCCGCGCTGGCGTACGCCGCCAACGTGGCCACCACCCGCAAGGCGACCGAGTGGGCGCACGAGCACCGGCTGTGGGTGGAGGCCGAACTCGGCTACGTCGGCGGTAAGCCGGACGCTCCGGCAAGCGCCCACACCGCCGGCGTCCGCACCGACCCGTCCGAGGCCGCCCGGTACGTGGCCGAGACCGGCGTCGACGCCCTGGCCGTCGCGGTGGGCAGCTCGCACGCGATGGCCGACCGCACCGCCTCGTTGGATCTCGACCTGGTGGCCGCGATCCGCGAAGCCGTACCCGTGCCCCTGGTGCTGCACGGTTCCTCCGGGGTGCCGCTGGACCAGATCCGCGCCGCGGTCGGTCATGGCATGGTGAAGATCAACGTCGGTACGGCCCTCAACGTGGCGTTCACCGACGCGGTCCGTGGCGCTCTGCCGGCGTCTCGGGACCCGCGTCGCTACCTAGCAGCGGGACGCAGCGCGGTGACCGGCGTTGTCGAACGACTGCTCACGCTCCTGCCCGCGACGCCGTAACCGTCCGCCGCGTAGCCGGGCGGTGCGCTGGTCCTGTGCCGCATTGCCGGGCCGCGCGCTGCTCCTACGCCGTGGGGAGGGTCGGCAAGGGCTCTGACATGTTGAGCCGCAGGGCGGCCGCGACGGCGCCCAGGGCACCGCCCTCGTCGCCGAACTGGGCCGTCACGACGTCCAGGCGGCGGGTGTGTCCGGGGATCGCCAGCTGACCGATGGCCGTCCGGACCGGTTCGAGCACCGCTTCACCGGCATGGGCGAGGGTGCCACCGATGGCCACCTTGCCCGGGTCCAACTGCACCACCATTCCCGACAGGACTCGGCCGAGCAGCGTCGCGGCGTGCCGCACCACGTCGGAGACGATCGGCTCGCCGGCGAGTGCCCGCGCGACCAGATCGGCCGGGTCCGCGACGGTGACACCGCGCCGGGCGCACTGCTCGATCAGTGCCGACGGGCGGATCAGCAGCTCAAGGCAGCCACGGCCACCGCACGGACAGGGGTCGCCGTCGGGCTCGACGCTGACGTGACCGATCTCGCCGGCCGCGCCGTGCGCGCCCCGGGCGAGCCGGCCGTCGACGATGAGCCCGCCGCCCACGCCGTCACTCCACCGGACGTAGATGGCGTCCCGTACGTCACGGGTCGCCCCCCAGGTGCCTTCGGCCAGCGCGGCCAGTCGGGAGTTGTTGTCGGTGACGACGGCGACGCCGTACCGGTCCTGGATTCGCGTGCTGACCTGCTTCGCGGCTACCGAGGGGCTGCCGCTGCCGCCGGCCGAACGGCTCCGACCGAACACCAGGCCGGGCAGGCCGAGGCCGATCGCCTCCAGCGCCCGCAGGTCGATGTCGTGCTCCTGAACGAGGTCGTCGATCAGCTTGATCGCGGCGTTGGCTCGTCGGGCCGGCCCCGCCGTCAGCGTGATGGGGCGGCTGCCCCGGGCCAGGATGTCGTGACCCAGGGTGGCGACGATGACAGTGATCGTCGCCCGGCCGAGGTCGATGCCGACGATGCGGCCGGCGGACGGGTTGAGGCTGACGGTCGTGGACGGCCGTCCCCGGCCCCGGTGGCCGGACAGCGAAGGCTCGCGCTCGACGACCACACCGCGGGCGATGAGGTCGCCGATGATGTCGAACAGCGTGGTGCGCGACAGCCCGGTCAGTCGGATGAGCTCGGCCCGGCTGAGCGGGCCGACGCTGCGGAGCTGGGCCAGCAGCACCTCGGTGTGTGCCAGCCGCACACGCTGCATGGCATCCGGGCGTTCGATCACCGGACCATCATGACCGATGCCTCGTTTCCCATGTCGTTGCGGCAGTGTACGGGCGCGGTGGCCGGCGCCGTCACCAGTGCGAGGTGACGGCGCCGGCCGCTGGTCAGGGTGCTCGGACCGTGACGGTCAGCGCCGCCTCGACGGGGGAAGCCCCGGCCGAGCGCGCCGACAGCGTCCCGGTGTACGTCCCCGGCGTGCCGAACGTGCGCCGGGACACCATGGTGAACGCGCTGTTGATCTGCATCGCCGGGATGCTCGGCTCGCGCGTGGCGGTCGGCGTCAGCGCCTCCACCCGTCCGTCACTCCAGGTGACCGTGGCGCCCAGGTCGGCGGAGCGGAGTCCGGGGGCGGTGACCGTCCAGGTGGCGCCGGCCGGTGCGCCGACGACCGCGGTGGCCGGACGGCCGATCGCCTGCTTGCGCCACAGCACGTCGGCGGTGGGGAAGAAGTTGACGCCCTGGACCGTCAACCGGCCCCCGGCCACCGACAGGCGCGTGGTGAAGTCGGCGTAGTCGCGCTGCGCCTGCGGCGTCCATCCGACCTCGGCGGTGGCCACGAGGCGCGGGAAGCTGTAGTACTGCGCCTGGCCGATGCGACGGATGAACTCGCCCCAGAGCGCCGATTCGACCCCGAGCACGCTGGTCTCGGCGATGTTCGGGATGAAGGTGCCGGGGTCCCAGTTGTAGTGCCGGTCCAGCCCGCACGGTCCGCCGCACGCCCAACTGCCGCCGAGCGGCTGGCGGGAGTCCTGCTTCTGCGGCACGTACGTGTGGGCGGCGGGGGAGAGGACGACACGTGCCCCGCGGCCGGTTACCGCGTTGGCCACCGCCGTGCGGTCGCCGTTCCAGAACTGCACGACGGCGTTGTTCCGGGGCAGCGCGGTGCCGGCGTACTCGTTCCAGCCGACAACTGTCTTGCCGAGCGACGCGACTGTCGCGGTGAAGGCGTCGACCATCGTGGTGTAGTTCGCGTGGCTGGTCACGTGCGCCTCGTCGCCGCCGATGTGCAGGTACGGCCCCGGCGTCATGGCGGCGATCTGGGTCAGGACCTGCGTGACGAACTCGTACGTCGTCGCGCTGGCCGAGTCGAACGTCGAGTAGCCGACGTTGCCGGTGCCGTTGGCCGGGACGGTCCGCTGTCCGGCGGCCGGTTTGGGCTGGGCGCCGGTCGTGTTCAGCTGGGGGATGGCGTGCAGCGCCGCGTTGGTGTGCCCCGGCATGTCGATCTCCGGAATGACCGTCATGCCGTTCACGCCGGCGTAGCGCACGATCTCGGCGTAGTCGGCCTTGGTGTAGAAGCCGGTGACACCCAGCTCGGTGCCCATCAACTGGCCGCTGTCGTTGTAGGTCATGGCGGTACGGCCACTGACCGTGGTGAGCAGGCCGTAGTCGATGCCCGCCGGGTTGCTCGCCGGGTTGTCGAGGGCGATCCGCCAGCCCTGGTCGTCGGTCAGGTGCAGGTGCAGGCGGTTGATCTTGTATTGGGCGGCGCCGTCGATGTACGCCTTGATCTCGTTCACCGGGTAGAAGCTGCGAGCGACGTCGAGCATCATTCCGCGGTGGGCGAAGCGTGGGTAGTCGGAGATCGTCACCGCCGGCACCCTCCACGTGGCGTCGACGAAGGTGTCGGACTCCACCCACTGGGGGAGGAGTTGCCGCAGCGTCTGCACGCCGTTGAGTGCGCCGTTCGCCGTGTCGGCGCTGATCTGGACCTTCGCGGTGGTGGCGACGAGCCGATACCCCTCGGCGGCATGCCCGGCTGGGCCCTTGCCGGCGCCGACCTCGATGACGATGGGCGCGGGCGCTGTGCTCTGGGTGACCACCGGCAGGCCGTACCCGGTGGCCGGGCGTAGCTGGCCGGCGAGGTACGTCGCGGGCGCGGTCGCCTGCGCCCCGACCGCGACGATCGGCGTGTTCCGGTCCAGCGTGTACGGCGTGCCGCCGTTCTCCGTCATCGACGCGGGTCTGGGCAGCAGGCCCAGCGAGGGCGCGGGTGCGGGCGCCGTCTCGTTCCAGATCTCGAATTCGGAGATCGAGTAGCCGTAACCCGCCCACCGCTGGTGCCCCTGCATGCGTACGTGGGACACCGGCTGCGCCGAGTTCACCGCGATGACGTCCGTCCGGGGGCAGGTGTCGCGTTGGACGCGGGCGACGTCTGTCCAGGTGGTGCCGTTGGCCGAGGTCTGCAGCGTGAAGTCACGGGCGCACGCGTTGGGCCAGGCGAGCACGACGTGGTCGACCGTGGCAGGGGTCGCCAGCCGTACCTGCACCCAGTTGGCATCCTGGTACTTCGACGACCACCGGGTGTTGCGGTCGCCGTCGTTCACGTGCGCGGCGACGAAGTCGGCCCGGTCGAGCTCGACGCTCGACGCCGTGGCCGTGCCGGTCCGGGCCAGATTCACCGGCGCGGCGGCAGCCGCGGCCGGCGTGCCGGAGGTGACCGGCGCGACGAGCGTCGCGGCGATCAGCAGGGCGACGGGGGCGGCGATCAACCGGCGTCTCGATTCGGTGCTGTAGCGGGAGCGTGGAATCGACATGGGACTCCTTGGGCCGTCGCCCGGAGCGCCGGGCGGCTGGGATGGCTCGGTACGCCGCAGTCTGACGAGAGTCATCAATTTAGTCAATGCGCCGAACAATATCCGGCACCCCCGGCGGGGTGGCGGGCGTTGTCATCGCAGCGCAATCACCCATAGTGTTGCTGGTCAGCAGACATCGGATGTCTTATGAATCGAGACAGCGCCCCCAGCTCGGTCATTTTAGTCCGGAGGGTTGACATGATTAGTCGGTTCACCAAAGATTCCCTTACCTTGAGCGCCACCCGCCCCGGAAGGCGCGCGCAATCCGACCTGGGCTACGGAGGGTCACCGTGCCGATAGACGTTCAGCCGCCCCGGATCCGCGGGCCGGAAACCACCCGCGCGGCGTCGCCACCACGCCGCGCCATACCGCTGCTGGCGTGGAACGTGATCGCCGTCGTGCTCGGCATCGGCATCTGGACCGTGCTCGCCCGGGTCGGGGTGTCGGGCCTTCCCGGCCCGCAGGCGGTCGCCGTCCGCGCCGGTGAACTCGCCATGGACGGCACCCTGCTCGACGACAGCATCGCCAGCCTGCGTCGGGTGCTCATCGGATTCGCGCTCGGCACCGCCCTCGCGATTCCGGTCGGCTTCCTGATGGGGTGGTACCAGACGGCACGTGGCCTCATCGAGCCCTACGTGCAGTTCTTCCGCACGATCCCGCCCCTGGCCGTCATCCCGTTGGCCATCCTGCTCATGGGCATCGGAGAGACGCCGAAGATCTTCGTCATCTTCCTGGCCGCGTTCCTGTCCTGCGTCGTGTCGACATTTCAGGGCGTGGTGAGCGTCGACCGCACCATGATCAACGCGGCCCGGGTGCTCGGCGCCAACGACGCTGTGGTGTTCCGCCGGGTCATCGTCCCCGCGTCCACCCCGTTCATCCTGGTCGGCATGCGCGTCGGCCTCGGCGCGGCGTGGGCGACCCTGGTGGCCGCCGAGCTGATCGCCGCGCAGGAAGGCCTCGGCTACCGCATGCAGCAGGCGCAGATCTACTACGACCTGCCGAGCATCTTCGTCGGCCTGATCACCATCGGCGTGCTCGGCCTGATCATGGACCGGCTCCTGCTCACCACGGAGAAGCGCCTCACCGGATGGCAGGAACGCCGATGACCGAGAAGATCTCCTTCCGCTCCACCAGCCGCACCTTCGAGGTGGGCGGCAGACCGTTCCACGCGCTGCAGAACGTCGACCTGGACATCGCCGACTGTGAGTTCGTCACCGTGGTCGGCCCGTCCGGCTGTGGCAAGTCGACCCTGCTGAACATCGCGGCCGGCCTGGTCGAACCCACCGGCGGTGAGGTGCTCGTCGACTCGCGACCGGTGCGTGGGCCCGGCCCGGAACGCGGCGTCATCTTTCAGCAGTACGCGCTGTTCCCCTGGCTGACCGTGCGGCAGAACGTCGAGTTCGGTCTCCAGATCGCCAAGGTCGGGCGAGCGGAGCGGCGGCGACGGGCGCAGCACTTCATCGACCTGGTGGGCCTCACCGACTTCGCGGACGCGCTGCCCCGGATGCTGTCCGGGGGCATGCGGCAGCGGTGCGCCATCGCCCGCGCGTACGCCGTCGACCCCGGCGTCCTGCTCATGGACGAACCCTTCGGGGCCCTGGACGCCCTCACCCGGGTGCAGATGCAGGATCAGCTCCTGGCCACCTGGGGCTCCGAGCGACGCACCGTCATGTTCATCACCCACGACGTCGACGAGGCCGTCTACCTCGCCAACCGGGTCGTCGTCATGGCTGCCCGGCCCGGCCGGGTGCACGAGGTCATCGACGTCGACCTGCCGTACCCCCGCACCGAAGCGGTTCGCCTGTCACCGGAATTCTCCCGGATCCGCAATCGGGTCTGGCGCGCCGTCTACCACCAGACCCCTCAGGAAGGTGCATCACAATGAGCCCTCTCTCCCGTCGCTCCCTGCTGACCGGCCTCGCCGGCCTGGGCACCGCCGCAGCCCTCAGCGCCTGCGGCGACGACGAGTCCGGATCCGGCGGCTCCGGCACCGAGCCGGTGAAGCTGGGCTACATCGCCGACTTCACCGGCGCGAGCCTCATGGCGATCGCCGACGACAGGAAGCTGTGGGCCGAACACGGTCTCAAGCCGGACCTGAAGGTCTTCACCAACGGCCCCCTGCAGGTGCAGGCGCTCGGCGCCGGCGACCTCGACTTCGGCTACCTGGGCCCTGGCGCGATGTGGTTGCCGGCCTCCGGCAAGGCCCGGGTCATCGCCATCAACTCGCTCGGTTTCGCCGACCGGGTCATCGCCCAGCCGGGCATCACCTCCTTGGCCGCGCTCAAGGGTAAGAAGGTCGGCGTGCCGGAAGGCACCTCCGGCGACATGATCGTGCGGCTGGCCCTGCAGCGCGCCGGCCTTTCCATCGACGACGTCGAGAAGGTCGCGATGGACCCGAGTACGGTCGTCACCGCGTTCGGGTCGGGTCAGATCGACGCGGCCGGCATCTGGTACCCGCTCATCGGCACCATCAGCAAGCGGGTGCCGAAGCTGACCGAGCTGGCCAAGAACGACGACTTCTACCCGGCCATCAGTTTCCCGTCCGCCTACGTGGGCCGCAACGACGTGGTGACCGGCAAGCCGGACCTGGTGAAGAAGGTGCTCGCGGTGCTGCGTGCCGCCAACGACGAGCGGGCGGCCAACGTGGACCGCGCGGTCGAGGTCACCGCGAAGTTCCTCAAGTCGGCCCCGGTCGACCAGTTGCGCGCCGAAGCCGCCAACGCCCGGTTCCTGCCGTCCGCCGAGCTCGCCGCCAAGTCCACCGACGGCACCGTCGCGGGTTGGCTCACCGGTCTCAACGGGCTCTTCAAGGACCTGGGGAAGCTGCCGAACGCGGTCGACCCGAGCACCTACTACGACGCCGCCGCGTACGCGTCCTGAGTCGAGTCGCGTGAGAAAGGATCAGCACGTGCGGCCCAACATCGTCTTCATCATGGCCGACGACCACGCCGCGCACGCGGTGGGCGCCTACGGAAGCAAGATCAACGAGACTCCACACATCGACCGTATCGCGGCCGGTGGTGCCCTCCTGGAGAACTGCTTCTGCACCAACTCGCTCTGCGCGCCCAGCCGGGCCACCATCCTCACCGGCACCTACAACCACGTCAACGGCGTGCAGACGTTGTCGACCGAGTTCGACAACCGGCAGCTCGTCTTCCCGGAGCTGCTGCGCCGCGCCGGTTACCAGACGGCCCTGGTCGGTAAGTGGCACCTCGGGCACGGCCCGGAGCACGACCCCCGGGGGTTCGACTACTGGGAGGTCGTGCCCGGCCAGGGCCGGTACCGCGATCCAGTGTTCATCGGCATGGACGGCACCGAGCAGGTCCGCCCCGGCTACTGCACGAACATCATCACCGACCTGGCCGTCGACTGGCTCGACCAGCGCGACCCGCAGCGACCCTTCTGCCTGCTGGTGCACCACAAGGCGCCGCACCGCAACTGGGAGCCCGACGACAAACACCGCGACATGTACGTCGACGACGTGGCCGTGCCGGGCTCGTTCGACGACGACCACTCCGGGCACGCCGCCGCCGCCCGGGCCGCCCGGATGCGGGTGGACCGGGACCTCACCGCCAACGACATCAAGGAGATGCTGCCACCACACCTGGACCCCGACGAGGCCGCCCTCTGGACCTACCAGCGCTACATCAAGGACTATCTGCGCTGCGTCGCCAGCGTCGACGACAACGTCGGCCGCCTGCTCGACTATCTCGACGAGCACGGACTGACCGACGACACCATCGTCGTCTACACGTCGGACCAGGGCTTCTTCCTCGGTGACCACGGCTGGTACGACAAGCGGTTCATGTACGAGGAGTCGCTGCGGATGCCGTTCCTGATCCGCTACCCGGCGGAGATCCCGGCCGGCTCCACCACCAACGCGCTCGCCATGAACGTCGACTTCGCCCAGACGTTCCTCGACTACGCCGACGTGCCGGCCGATGCCCGCATGCAGGGACGCTCGCTGCGACCGCTGCTGCGTGGCGAGGACGTCGACGACTGGCGGCAGTCGGTGTACTACCGCTACTGGGAACACGACGACGACGAGCACCACGTGTGGGCGCACTACGGCGTACGCACCCACGACCACAAACTCGTCTACTACTACGCCGACGGGCTGGGTCTGCCCGGCACCTCCGCCACGGCGCAGGAGCCGGAGTGGGAGCTGTTCGACCTGCGCGCCGACCCGTGGGAGATGCGCAGCGTCTACGACGACCCGGCGTACGCGCGGATCCGGACGACGCTCACCGACGAGCTCGCCCGGGTCCAGCAGGAGTGTGGTGACGCCCCGTGGCAGCCCCCGACGTCGGTCACCGGGTGACGGACGAGTCAGTCACCCCGATTGAGCCGACCGGACCAGCCGACCGCCGCTGGCCACGCCGGGTCTACGGGGTGGGCACGGAGCCGGACCCGCGGTTCACCCTCGCCAACGAGCGCACCTTCCTCGCGTGGCTGCGGACCGCGCTGGGTCTCATGGTGGCCGCCGCGGCGGTGAAGGCATTCGGCACGGAAGGCTCGCAGTGGGCGGCGGCCGTGCTGGCGGTGCTCGCCGTCGGGGTGGCCGTCGAGGCGTTCCCTCGTTGGAGCCGCAACGAACGGGCGCTGCGGCTCCAGCTGCCGTTGCCGTCCACCCCCGTCGCGGTCGTGTCGGCGGCGGGGGTGGTCGTGGCCGGCCTGACCATCCTCGTCGTGGTGCTGATCTGATGTCGGTGCTGATCTGATGTCGTGGTGCTGATGTGACGGAGCCACCGCGGCTCGCCGACCGGGGAGCACAGGCCGAACGCACCCTGCTGGCGTGGCTTCGTACGGCGTTGGCGACGGCCACCGTGCTGGTGGCCGTCGGACGGGAACTGGTGCCGCGTCATCCGTTTGCGGCCGGACTTGTGCTGGCCTGCGCTCCGCTCGCCGTCGCGGTGGCCGTCCTGGCGCGGCGTCGGTATCGGACCGTCCGACTGCCCACCCACCTGGGTCAGCCGGAAGGTGCCGCACTGCTGGCTGCTACCGGAACGTTGGTGGCGGTCGGCGGTGTGGCGATTCTCGCCCACGTCCTCGCCCGCTGAGGGCGACGAGTGCTGCCGTCCCGGGGCGGCGATAGGGGCGCCCCGGGACGGCGAGGGCGGTCAGGCCGTCGAGCCGTACAGGTTGATCTCGGCGGCGGAGGCGTAGCCGGCCCCGTTCGCGGCGCGGGTGGTGCGCAGGCGTACGTGCCGGGCCGTGGTGGGCGCGAAGACCGCTGTCTTCAGGGTGCTGCCGGAGCCGAAGGTGCCGGCGGTGACCTGGGTCCAGGTGGTGCCGTCGGTGCTGGTCTGGATCTGGTAGTCGGCGATGGTGCCGTTGGTGCCACCGTCCTGGCGGGGCAGGTAGTCGAGTTTGTCGACGCGGAAGGTGCCGCCGAGGTCGATGGTGATCTGGTGCGGCATGGCGGCGACACCGCCGACGTAGCGGGTGTGCCAGATGGTGGCGGGGTTGCCGTCGATGGCATTGGCGGCGGCGCCGTTCTCGCCGACCGTCTCGACGCTGTCCGCCGTTGCGGTCCAGCGGGCGCGCGACAGCTGCGGGCTGTCTCCACCGCCGATCGCCTCGTCGGTCGGCGCGGCCTGGAAGACGGCCACCTCGAACGGTGCGAGGGTGATGCTCACCGGTGCGGCGGGACCCGACACGAAGCCGGATCGGCGCCCGTCGCGTTCGGTGAACTTGTACCGCTGGTGGGTCCCGCCGGGCAGCTCGAAGACCGTCTGCGGGTTGACCGTGAAGCTCTGCGCGGATGCCGACGGGTTGCGCAGCATCAGCATCCCCTTCGACGCGCCGGCCGAGGAGTTCCAGGCGGCCGTGCCGTAGACCGTCCCGGCGGCCGGGTCACCGCCGACCCAGTGCACGTCGCTGAGCAGTCCCTGGTTGGCGCGAGCCCACTTGGCGTTGGCCGCCACGGTGTCCCAGAACCAGGCAGCGCCCGGCCTGCTGGCGTCGACGAGCGTGTTGCGGACGTACAGCTCCTGAAGGCTCAGGCCGAGCGCGAAGTAGGCACGGATGTCCTGCGACACCTCGGCCTGCACGCTGGCCTTGGTCAGGTCGTAGTCGGCGGTGAACTGCGGTGTCCGGTCGGAGAAGATGATCCCGTGGTTCATCAGGCTCGGGATCGGGAACAGCGGGTTCTGCACGGTGTTGTTGCGGAACGTCTCCGAGTCGCGGTAGTTGACGTAGCGCTGCTGTGCGCTGCCCGCGCCGACCAGGCCCGCGTCGTGCCCGTCACGCCAGATCGAGTCGGTGTACCACAACCAGTACGGCGATCCCCAGGTGCCGACGGTGGCGTTGACGAACACGTCCTTCTGGTGCGCCCGCAGATCCCCCGTCAGCCCGAGCAGTGCCTCGTAGTCGGCGATGTAGTTCGCGTTCGGGCCGGACTGGTAGAGCCCGCCGCCGATGCCGTCGAGCTTGAAGCCGCGTACCCCCTGGTTGTCCATCATGTCGAAGGCGACCGACCGGAACCGGTCGTAGTAGCGGCTGCCGCCGAGTTTGAACTGACCGCCGCTGTGGGTCTCCAGCCGCTGGTCGGCCGGCTTGCTCGCGTTGATGGCCTGGCGGGTGGCGGCGCTGGTGCCGTACCCGCCGAAGGGTGACATCCACACCGACATCGACGCGCCGTACTGCGCGGCGGCGGCCTTCTGCGGTGCGAAGCCGGTGGCGAACTGGGTCGGGTCGAACGACCAGACGTTCAGATTCGTCTCGTCGACCCGTGGTGAACGCAGGTAGTCCCAGCCGTCGTCGACCCAGAAGCTGTCGATGGTGGCGCCGCGGTTGCGCAGCTGGGTGCCGAACAGGTTGATGGCCCGGGTCAGCTCGGCGCTGTTGATGACCTCGCCCGGTGGCTTGAGGTCCAGCCAACTCTGGTAGTGCAGGAACGTCCGGCGGTCGTGAGCCCGTTCGCGTTGCAGGTAGTACTGGAACGAGCGGCGCAGCTGCCCGACTGGGGCGACACCGGTGGAGGCGGTGTAGACCCACGACGTGCCGGCGGTGAGGTCCCCGGCGCGCGGCACCGCGATGTCGACCGCCGACCCGGTCACGGTCGCCTTCGCCATCGGGTTCTCGATGCCGACGAACACCGTCTCGCTGCCGGTCGTGCCGTGCGCCACCGGGCTGCCGTCGTCGTTGCCGAGCACCCGGGCGTTTGCAAGGTTGAGTTCCACCAGGCGCAGCGACGTCACGTCGAACGTGCCGGCCACCGAGCGCACCGTGAAGCTGTGCTGCACCGAGTTGGCCCCGCCGCGCAGCCGCACCTGCCACTGCACGTCGAGGGTCCGCGCGCCACCGCCGTACCGGAAGGTGGTGGTCACCGCCTTGCCGGCGAAACGTTCCGCCAGCCGTGCTGACGCCGGGTTCGCCGGCAGGTCGCTGACCACCGGGGCGGCGGAGACGCTCGTGTTAGCCGTCGTGACGGTGCTGCCGTCGGCCAGGGTGAGGGTGAAGAGCCCACGCAGGCTCATCGGCACTGTGGCGTTCGCCGCCCGGTTGTCGAACCGGGTCAGCGACACCGTGCTGCCCTGCACGCTCCACGCGGTCGACAGCGCCGCGTTGGCCAGGGTGAAGCTGCCGCCGGAGAGCGACGCCGTCGCCGCGCCCGGCTGGACACCAGGGAAGACCAGTCCGGCGGCGTCGGTGTAGGTCGGGTCCGCCGGGACCGCCGCGCCGGCCGGGGCCGGATGGCCCCCGACCGTCGCGACGGCACCGGCGATCAGACCCAGAACGATGGTGGGCACGACGAGCCGCCGTGGCCGTGCTGTCGACGAAGATGGCAGGGGCATGGCGTGCTGCATCGTGCCTCCATCGGTGGTTCAGGCGGTGGGGGTGCTCCAGCGTTGGTTGGCGCCGTTGGTGCAGGGCCAGAGGATGAGGCGGGTGCCGTTGGCGGTCCCGCCGCCGTTGGCGTCGAGGCACTTGCCACCGGTGCGGTAGCTGCTGGTGGCGGCGTCGTAGGTCCAGCGCTGGTACGTGGCGGTGGAACAGGTGCGGATCACGATCGCGGTGCCGTCGGTGAGGCTTCCGTTCGCCGGCTCCAGGCACTTACCCAGGGCGGTGAGGGTGCCGTCGTTGCGGTGGGTCCACGTCTGGTTGCCGCCGCTGTTGCAGTCCCAGAGGTTCACCGCCGTGCCGTCGGTGGTGTTGCTGCCGGGAATGTCGATGCAGCGGCCACTGGCGGTGCCGGTGATCGCGCCCTTCTTCGGCCCGTAGACCTCGAACTCCCACAGCGAGTAGCCGAACGTGGTGGCTCGTTGGGTGCCCTGCATGCGCACGTACCGGGCGGTGGTGTTGAGCACGTGTTCGTCGGTGCCGCCGTCCCCGGCGGTGACGGTCACCGCCGTGGTCCAGGTGGTGCCGTTGGTGGAGGTCTGAATCTGGTACGCCCGCGCGTAGGCGGCCTCCCAGCGCAGTGCCACCCGGGACAGCTCCTGGCTGCTGCCGAGGTCGACCTGGATCCAGCTCGGGTCGGTGTAGGCCGAGGACCAGCGGGTGCTGATGTCGCCGTCCACCGCCGCCGACGCCGGGAAGCTGGCCGTCTCGGTCGACGACGCGGTCACCGGGCGGTTGGTCGCCAGGTTGCCGGTCGCCACGGCCGGGCCGCCGGGAGCCCGGCCGATGCGGTCGATGATCGGGGTGAATGCGGTGTACGCGGCGACCGGCTTCGGCGAACCCCAGGTCTGCTGGGCGATCACACGCAGGATGGTCCGGATGCCCGCGGCGATCTGGTCCTCGGTCTCGGCGTCCGGGTAGTCACACCAGATGTGCAGCACCGTGCCGAGGTTGCGCGACGGATCGTTGACGGTGTTGTTGCCCTGGAAGCGCTCCGGGGTCCAGGTCTCGTACGCCCACGTCACGTTCGGCTTGCTGATGGCGGGAACGTAGTAGGTCGGATCCCACGCCTGGTTGGAGATGGTGTGCCCCCGGTCCAGCAGGGCCTGCGGGGTGATGCCGTAGTTGTACCAGACCTCGACGTGGATGTTGGACGCCGGCCGGATGGTGCCGTCGGTGCCGATGCCGTCGTTCCACATGCGGGTGGTCTTGCCGCCGGCGCGGACGATGTCGTTGGCCCAGTTGATAAAGCCGTAGTAGGCGTCCTTCGCTGTGGCGTTCGGCCCGTAGGTCGCGCGGGCGTACGTCAGCAGCTGCGGGTAGGCCGCGTAGTTGCCGACGTACTCGTCCGCGCCGATGTGCCAGTAGCGGCCGGGGAACAGCGGCAGGAACTCGGTGATGAGGTCCCGGGTCAGGGTGTAGGCACCCGGCTTGGACAGGTCGAGGTAGTAGGGGTTGCGGTTGCCGTTGGTGTCGGCGAGTTGCAGGTCCGGGTGGTCGGCCAGAATGGCGTTCATGTGACCGGGCATGTCGATCTCGGGAATGACCTCGATGTGGTACTGGGCCGCCAGGGCGATGAGGTCGCGGATCTGCTGCTTGGTGTAGTACTGCTCCGACACCACCTCCGGGTGAATGGTGCTCTCCAGCCGGAATCCGAACGTGTCGGACAGGTGCAGGTGCAACCGGTTCATCTTCAGGTAGGCGAGCTCCTTGACGTGCCGACGGAGCCAGTCAACGGTGAAGTACTTGCGACCGACGTCGACCATCATGCCGCGTTCGGACTTGGTCGGGCTGTCGGTGGTCGTGCCCGCCGGCACCGTGCTGGACTGCTTGAGCAGTTGCAGCACCGTCCGGGTGCCGTAGAAGGCGCCGGCGTCGGTCGAGCCCTGGATGGCGATGCTCGACCCGACCGTCATCGTGTAACCCTCGGCGGGTTGGCTGCCGCCCAGGGTCAGCCGGATGTCGCCGGTCGCAGCGGCTCCGGTGGTGACCGGAACGGTGCGGCCGGTCAGATCCCGCAGGTCCGCGGCGAAGGTGGCAGCGTCGTCGTTGAGCTGGGCGGTGTACGCGGGATCCACCACGATCCGGGTCGCGGCGCCGAAGGTGTAGCTGCCGGTGCCCGCCGTCCACTGCTTCAGCGCCGGGATCACCTGTAGGTCACCCGGTACGGCGGCGGCCGGCGTGACCGGCACTGTCAGCAGTGCGGCGGCCAGAGCTCCCACCGCTCCGGTGACGCTGATACGTCGAAGACGCATGAACCGTTCCTCTCGGAAAAGGGTTGGGAAATCAGCAGGACGCCGGGTTGGCGGTGCTGTCGGTCGCGTACGCGGTGAGCGTCGCGACCTGCGGTACGCCGCGTGCGGCGGTGACCCGCAGCCGCAGCCGGTCACTCGTCACGGCGGCGGACAGCGGAACGATCCGCTTGTAACCGACCGTTCCGGCGGCGGCGACCTGTTGCCAGCCGCCGTTGATCCAGGCGTCCACGGCGAACGCCTCGATGCGCTGGCCGTTGCCGACCGACTCCTGCACCAGGACCCGGTCGAACGTGCGGGCCCGGCAGGCGGTCAGCTCGACCGCGCCGGTGGTGGCACCACCCGAGGGCGACCAGTACGTGCCCAGTGCCGCGTCGGTGAGGGCGGCGTGGGTGCCGGTCGCGCCGGCCTTGGCGAACAGCTCCCGGCCGTACCGTGAGCGTTGCGCGGTGCCGAACCCGTCGAGGGCTGTGACGTCCGGCGTGTCGATCACGCCGGCCCGGTTCGGTGGGACGTTGAGCAGCAGGTTGGCGTTGCGGCCCACCGCATTCTCGTAGAGCTGCATCAGCGCGGCCGGCTGCTTGACCGAGCCGTTCTGGCCGGAGTGCCAGAACCAGCCGGGCCGGATCGACACGTCCGCCTCGGCCGGGTACCACGACAGGTACGTGACCGTCCCCAGGTTGCGGCCGATCAGCGCGCTGGACCCCAGGTCGCTCGACGCGGCACCGGTGAGCATGTCGTCGTCGCGGTTCAGCGCGCCGGGATCGGTGCCCTTGAACGGCAGTGCGCTCCACTCGTCGGCCCGGAACGCCCCGGACTCGGAGCCGACCCAGCGCACGTCCGGGCCGTTGATCGCGATCGTGGCGTTCGGTTGCAGGGTCCGGATCAGCCGGTACCAGTCGGCGACCTGGTACGGCTGCGGGTACGCGGTGTACGGGTTGGCGCCGTCGAACCACACCTCGGCCATCGGCCCGTACTCGGTGAGCAGCTCGTAGAGCTGGTTGAGGAAGTAGGCGTTGTAGTCGTCGGCCTGGTACGCGTACGTCTGGGTCGGGGTGCGGGTGTCCCCGGCGACGAGCGTCGGGATGGTCACCGCCCGCTTGGCGCTGCCGTTGCCGAACCGCTCACCGCCGCGTCGGCCGGGGATCTCCGCGCCGTCGGCGGGGGAGAGGTAGAAACCGACGGCGAGACCGGCCGCGCGGGCGGCATCGACTGTGGAGCGCAGGATGTCGCTCTGGCTGGTCCGACCCCACCAGGGGCTGCTGCGCACCGAGTGGGTGCTGTAGCGCGACGGGTAGAGCAGGAACCCGTCGTGGTGCTTGACGGTGAGGATGACCTGCTTGAACCCGTTGCGCTTGAGCACGTCGATCCACTGAGCGGGGTTGACCGTCGTCGGGTTGAACTGGGCCGGGTCTTCGTTCCCGCTGCCCCACTCGACGTCGGTGAAGGTGTTCATGCCGTAGTGCAGGAACGCCGTCAGCTCCCGCTGCTGCCAGGCCAGCTGGCCGGCGGTGGGGGTGACCTGGGCGGCCTTCTGCCGGATCCGGTCGAGGGTGTCGCAGGGGTCGACGGCGATGACGTTGGCCGGGCTGACCGGGCCGCTGCTGCCGGGGTTGCCGGCGCAGCCGGGCGGCGGTGGCGTGCCCCCGCAGACCGGCGCGTCGAGCTGGAAGTCGACCGGACCGGCGGCGCCGGTCATCGTCGCGAGGGCGATGGCGTCCACAGTGCCGTGCCAGCCACGGTTACGGGTTCCGGCGTCGTTGCCGAACGTCAGCAGGCCCTGCGACGCGTTGGCCGCGGCGACCGGAGTGGTGACTGTGGTCCCGATCTGGCAGCCGTTGACGTAGGCGACGAGACGGGCTGCGGAGTCGCTGACGTACTCGTAGGCCAACGCCACGTGGGTGTCCTGCGTGTCGGACAGGTTCGGCCCGCTCTGCCGGGTGTCGTAGTACGGGGCGTCCGGCCCGTACATGCCGAACTCCGTGGTGGTCTGCGAGCCGCTGGCGTAGCGGTAGTAGCCCCCACCGGCGAGGCTGAGCACCGTGTCGAAGGTGATCGTGGCGCCGCTCTTACGGCGTACCACAGCCTCGGCCAGCAGGCTCTTGTTGACGTACTTCGCACTGGTCACCGGGATTCGTGGGGTGAACCCGATGCCGGTGCCCCCTCCGGTGAGCGTGACGGCCGGACCGCTGATCGTCTCGCTGCCGGCCAGCCGGGTGAGCTGCCCGTCGACCAGTTCGCCGGTCGACGGCGTGTAGCCGGTGGTGGAGGTGAAGGTGCCGCTGAAGCCGACGTCGAGCAGCGATTGGTAGTCGGCGGCGGCGACGCGCCACTGTTGGTTGGTGGCGGTGCCGCAGGGCCAGAGGATGACGGCGGTGTTGTTGGTGGTGCCACCGCCGTTGGCGTCGAGGCAGGTGCCGGTGGCCTGGTTGCGCAGTGTCTTGGCGGTGGTGTCGTAGGTCCAGCGTTGGTTGGTGGCGGTGCCGCAGGTGGTGATGGTGGCGGCGGCGCCGTTGGTGGTGCTGGCGGCGGTGAGGCACTTGCCGCGGTTGCGGATCGTGGTGTCGGCCTGGCGGGTCCAGATCTGGTTGGTGGCGCCGGTGCAGTCCCAGAGGATCAGGGCGGTGCCGTCGGTGGTGGCCGCGCCGGGCACGTCGACGCAGCGCCCACTGGCCACCCCCGTGATGGCGCCGTCCCCCGGAGCCGCGACGGCCGGTGCCGCCGGTGGGGTGAGCTGGACCAGACAGGTGGCGAGCAGGGCCAGGGCGGTCAGGGCGGCCCCGCTCACACGCGGACGGTGGCGGCGCAGGGTACGGGTCATCGGACGTCCTCTCCGGGAACGGGCAGGGAGGGGTGGTGCGGTGGGTGGCGTGCGCGGGCCGGCGGCCCGATCGGTGCTACATCAGCCACTGTTGGTTGGTGGCGGTGCCGCAGGGCCAGAGGATGACGGCGGTGTTGTTGGTGGTGCCACCGCCGTTGGCGTCGAGGCAGGTGCCGGTGGCCTGGTTGCGCAGGGTTTTCGCTGTGGTGTCGTAGGTCCAGCGTTGGTTGGTGGCGGTGCCGCAGGTGGTGATGGTGGCGGCGGCGCCGTTGGTGGTGCTGGCGGCGGTGAGGCACTTGCCGCGGTTGCGGATGGTGGTGTCGGCCTCGCGGGTCCAGATCTGGTTGGCCGCCCCGGAGCAGTCCCAGAGGATCAGGGCGGTGCCGTCGGCGGTGGCCGCACCCGGTACGTCGACGCAACGGCCACTCGCCACACCGGCGATCGTCCCGGTCGCGGCCGTGGAGACGGCCTGGTAGCGGTGCCCGGCCTCGGCCGTGAACGTCACCCGGTCACCCGTGCGGGTCACCGGCACGGTCTGGTTGGTGGTGAGGTCCACCAGCGACGTGGTGGCCAGCATCGGGTTCCGGACGGTGAGGGTGCCGCTGCTGCCGGCGGTGAGCGTGATCCGGCTGGCCAGGCGGTTGCGCCACTCGGCGTCCACAGTCACGTTGCCGCGTGCCTTCAGGCCGCTGACCGAGCCGGTGGGCCAGGCCGTCGGCACCGCCGGAAGGACGTCGACGACACCGTTCTGGCTCTGCAACAGCATCTCGGCGACTCCGGCGGTGGCACCGAAGTTGCCGTCGATCTGGAACGGCGGGTGGGTGTCGAACAGGTTGGCGAGCGTACTGCTCTTGAGTTGCTCGCTGAGCATCTTGTGTGCGTGGTCCCCGTCGAGCAGCCGAGCCCAGAAATTGATCTTCCAGGCCTTGCTCCAGCCGGTGCCACCGTCGCCGCGTGCCGTGAGGGACACCTTGGCGGCGTTGGCCAGGGCCGGGGTGGTCAGCGGCGAGATCTGCCGGCCCGGGTGCAGGGCGTACAGGTGCGAGACGTGCCGGTGGTCGTTCGTGGGGCTGTCCCAGTCCGCCTTCCACTCCTGCAACTGACCCCAGGACCCGACCCGCAGGCCGGGGTCGAGCTTGTTCAACGTGGTCTGCCACTGTGCGCGCAGGGTGGCGTCGACGCCGAGCGTGGTGCTCGCCTCGATGGTGTTGGTGAGCAGGTCCCACACGATCTGCTCGCTCATCGCCGCGCCGGCCGAGAAGTCGCCCTGCTCCGGCGAGTAGCTGGGCGTCACGACCAGCTTGCCGTCGCGCGGATCGACGCGCAGGTTGGCCCGCCAGAACTCGGCGGCCTCCTTCATCGCCGGGTACGCCTGATCGCGCAGGAACGTTGTGTCACGGGTGAAGCGGTAGTGCTCGTAGAGGTGCTGGCACAGCCAGGCCGCTGCCTCCGGGAACCAGAAGGCGGTGGCCCAGTCCTGGACGCCGGTGAAGCCGTACGGGTTGGTGCTGAGGTGGGTGACCCAGCCGGTCGTACCGTAGATGTTCTGCGCGGTCACCCGGCCGGGCGCCCGCAGCGCGTCGATGAAGTCGAACAGCGGCGTGGCCGTCTCGGACAGATTGGTGGTCTCCGCCGGCCAGTAGTTCATCTGGACGTTGATGTTGGTGTGGTAGTCGGCCTGCCAGGGCGGGCTGTTGGAGTTGTTCCAGACGCCCTGCAGGTTGGCCGGCAGGGAGCCCCCGCGCGACGACGAGATGAGCAGGTACCGGCCGAAGGAGAAGTACAGCGACTCCAGCGCGCGGTCCTGGGCCCGTCCGGCGGCACCGGTGTAGGCCGACCGCAGGTCGTCGGTGGGGATGTTCGGCATCTGCCCGCCCACGTCGAGCCGGACGCGGTCGAAGAGCTTCTGGTAGTCGGCCAGGTGGGCCGCCCGTAGCGCCGCCCACGTCGAGCTCGCCGCGCCGTCGACGGCCTGGGTCACCCGGGTGTGGGGGTCGACGCCGCGATAGGTGGGGTAGGTGTCGGCGTACGACGTCGCGGCGGACAGCACGACGAGAGCCGAGTCGGCGCCGGCGACCGTGATCCGGTCGGTGCCGTCGGTCCGGCTGCCGCCGGTGGTCACCACCCGGTACTGGGTCTCGTGGATCAGCCCGTTGCCGGGCAGTGTGCCCCGGGCGGTGATCCGGCCGTTCGCCACCGTGACGGTGCTGCCGGGCTGGGCCGAGACGGTGCGAAGGACGAAGGAGATCTTCCCGGCCTGGCTGGCCGACAGCCGGGCGACGATCACGTTGCGGGGGTAGCTGGCGACGTACTCACGCTGGTAGGTCACCCCGTCGTGGGCGTACCCAACGCGGGCGGTGGCCTCAGCGAGGTCCAGTTCGCGCCGGTAGCCGCTCACAGTGGTGGGTGTGCCGGACATGTCGAGGTACATGTCGGCCAGGTTCTGGTACGAGCCGAATCCGGTCGCCGGCTGGCCGAGCGCGGTGGCGACCGCGCCGGGTGCCATCCGGGCGTCCCGGTCGATCTGCGCTTGCACCCCGGCCAGGGCGCCGGGCCGTGGTGACGTCCAGTTGCCGTGGTTGTATCCGGTCGTGCCAGGCCCGCCCGTCCACAGCGTCTTCTCGTTGAGCTGGAGGCGTTCGGTCTGGATGCCGCCGAAGACCATGGCGCCGAGCGCGCCATTGCCCAGCGGCAGCGCGTTGCTCTCCCAGTTGGCAGCCGGTTCGTCGTACCAGAGCGCGAGTTCGGGATCGGCTGCGGCTGCGGCTGTGGCGAAGCTGGTGGACACGCATGTCAGGGACGCGGCCACAAGAAGGGCCGCGCTTGCGGCGCGCAGGATCGTCCGGATACCGCCGGTGACAGGCATAGGGCCTCCTCTATGCCACGGGAGTTAACGTGGGATGTTTATTTTTGTCAATGGCGCGGACCTAAGAGTTTGGTGACGCCGTCCGCGCGGAGGACCGTCCTGTGTGGTCGTGAAATAACAGTTCATCCGGGCTATTGATTTAGACATCGACCCATGTTAGACATCTGATGTCAGAGCTATGATCTCCACAAACATATGATGTATGTGGGAGGTGGGGTGCAGCCTCTACCGGGCGCCCGCGTGCTGACCGTCGATGCGCACCATCACCTCTGGGAAAATCCGCCCGCCTACGCCTGGCTCGACGACGACCGGATGCGGTCGGTCCGCCGCCCGTTCACCGTGGCCCAGTGGCAGGCGCAACTACGATCGGCCCAGGTCGACTACTCCGTTCTCGTGGAGGGCGGGCGATGCGACGAGGCGGAGTCGGACGACCTGCTCCGGTGGGCCGCCGAGGCACCGCAGATCGCCGGTGTGGTGCTGTGGGCGGACCTGACCGGTCCCGGGTTGGCGGCCCGCATCACCAGGCACCTTCGGCGCTTCGGTGGCGAACGGGTGGTCGGTGTCCGCGCCCAGATCCAGGCCGAGCCGGACCCGAACTACCTGGACCGTCCGGACGTGCGTCACGGCCTGCGTGTCGTTGCGGCGGCCGGGCTGGCCTTCGACCTGGTCGTTCGGGTGGACCAGCTGCCCGCCGCAGCCCGGGCTGCGGCAGCGCTGCCGGGCGTCCGCTTCGTTCTCGACCATCTCGGCAAGCCGGAGATCTGGGCTGGTGCGGAGGGGTTCAACCGGTGGCGCGGACCGCTCGCGGCGCTGGCCGAACTGCCCAACGTCACGGCCAAGGTGTCGGGTCTGGTGACGGCGGCGGACTGGGACTCGTGGCGCGCCGCCGACCTGCGACCGTTCGTCCGCGAGGCGATCGTCCGATTCGGACCGGAGCGCCTGATGTTCGGTTCCGACTGGCCGGTGTGCCTGCTCGCGGGTAGCTACGGCAGGATCCGGGCCGCGCTGCACCAGGTGTTGCCGCCGCTGACCGAGGCAGCCTCCCAGGCGATCTTCGGAGGCACCGCCGCGCGCGTCTATCAGTTGGCGGTGTGAGAGCCGCGGTCACGGCACGCACCGTGACAACAGCGTGCTGGACGTCCCGGAGATCCCGCGGATCCTCGCGCCGGCCGCCACGGCGATGGCCGTCGAGTGGATGGGTGCCGGGCGTGGTGACCGGGCCGTGGCCGCTGACCGGCGTCGCCGTCCGACTCTCCGAACAGCTCAACCGTCAGCGGCACGACCAGTGGTCACCCCTGGCCGTCATGACGACCCAGGCACGTGACGACATGGCGTGGGTCGCGGGTCCTCTGCCGGAGTCCGTAGGTGGTGATCGTGGCGAGTCAGGCCTGTACGACGCGGGCGATGCTCGCTCGGATGGGTGCGTAGTGCTCGGCGATGGCAGCCTGTAGGCCCTCCACGTTGCCGGCTGCGACCGCGTGCACGATTGCCCGATGCCGCTGGGCGGTGATCAACCGGTCCTCCTGCTGAGTACGCAGTGTGGGGGCGACGATGGCCTGTACCTGCCAGAACGCCTCGGTCAGTTGGAGGATCAGGTCGTTGCCGAGGGGTTCCAGCAGCTTCACGTGGAAGGTCCGGTCGACGTCGAGGAAGTCCATGCCCTGGGCGGCCAGACTCTCCATCTCGTCGGCGAGCGCGGAGAGAGCAGCCTGGTGCTCGCTGTCCAGAACGGCGATGACCTGGGCCGCGAGCCCCTGTTCGAGGGTCTGCCGGACGTCGACGACCTGTCCCAGCACGTGATGGTCCTCCTCGCCGCTGAGGAGGCCGCGGAAGGTCAGACCCTCCACGAGGGCGGCGAGGGACATGCGGCCGACGAAGGTGCCGTGGCCGTGCCGCACCTCGACGATGTCGAGGGCGGAGAGGATCTTGACGGCCTCGCGGACGCTTGAGCGGCTCGCGCCCACCGCCTCACACAGCTCCGCCTCGGTGGGCAGAATGTCTCCCGGCTTGAGGCGGTTGCGGAGGATGTACTCCTTGATCTTGGCCCCCACCTCCTGCCGGCGGGGACCTGGGCGCTCCGCACCGCGTAGCGGGGATGCGTCAATGGTCGTCATCTGCCACTTGCCCTTCGTTCACGGATCTGACACGCTCACCCTATCGGCATCAGATGTCTGACGTCAGACCCCATTATCTTCGAATCCCTCAGCGCGAGCGGTAACGCGGGCGCATGAAGAGCCTATGGAGGCAGCTACGTGAGCACCACCGTTGAGCCAAGGGAGAGTCGGCGCCGCCCCCCGCGCCGGTTCCGTTCGTTGGCCGTCGCGTCCACCGCGGCAACCCTCGCTCTCGGACTGGTCGCCTGCAGCGGCGGCCCGGCCTCGACCAACGCCGTCGAGGGAAGCGGGGGGAAGACGTCGATCGAGACCACCCTCGCGTTCACCCTCTCTAGCGGGTTCGACCCCGGGAACGCCTCGTCGGCGGTGGCGACGGCGGTCAACCAGCACACCTTCGAGGGTCTGATCGATCTTGACCCGGTTACCCGGGAACCATACCGCGCACTCGCCAAGGAAGACCCGGTGGCCAGCGCAGACGGGCTCACCTACACCGTGGCGGTGCGTGACGGTGCCAAGTTCTCCGACGGCACCCCCGTCACCGCCGAGGACGTCGCCTGGTCCTTCACCCGCGTGCTGAAGCCGGCCGACCCCAAGGCCCCGCCGCTGATGCAGGGGTTCG
Organism: Micromonospora arida; assembly: GCF_003857035.1. Lineage (GTDB taxonomy): Bacteria > Actinomycetota > Actinomycetes > Mycobacteriales > Micromonosporaceae > Micromonospora > Micromonospora arida. The sequence goes on along the minus strand of NZ_QGSY01000228.1, from coordinate 24,939 downwards.
TGTCGTTCATCGACTCGGTGACGGCCAAGGACGCGACGACGGCCGAGTTCAAGCTCAAGTACCCGTTCGCCCTGTTCGCGGAGCGGATCGCCGTCATCAAGATCCTGCCGAAGGCGAAGACCGCGGACGCGGCCGCGTCGAAGGCTTTTGACACCGCGCCGATCGGCTCCGGCCCCTTCAAGTTGGACAGCGCGTCCAAGGAGTCGGGTGTCAAGCTCAGCAAGAATCCGAACTACAACGGCCCGCGTCCGGCCAAGGTCGAGACGATGACCTGGAACACCACCTCGGAGGCTTCCGCCCGGGTGTCGGACCTCCAGGGCGGCCGGGTCCAGGCCATCGAGTCGGTGCCGTACCTGAACGTCGACTCGCTCAAGGACAAGTACACCGTCGATGTGAAGCAGGCCTTCAACCAGGTCTTCCTCATGTTCAACTCTTCGGCGGCGCCGTTCAACGACAAGCGGGTGCGCCAGGCGCTGCACTACGCGATCAACAAGGACGAGGTCATCAAGACCGCCCTCAACGGCTACGGCAGCCCGGCGACGAGCTACCTGGACGAGGGCAACAAGGACTACCAGAAGGCCGCCACCGTCTACGACTACAACCTGGAAAAGGCCAAGAGCCTGCTTCAGGAGGCCGGTGTCGCGAACCTGTCGTTCCAGCTCGACACCACTGACAACTCGGTCGTGAAGGATGTCGCGCCGCTGGTCATCGAGCAGTGGAAGAAGATCGGCGTCACCGCCAGCCTCAACACGGTGCCGTCCTCGGCGATCTACGGTGACATCGTTCCGAAGGACACCTTCCGGGTGCTGATGGCCACCGGTGACCCCAGCGTCTTCGGCGTCGACACCGACCTGCTGATGCGCTGGTTCTACTACGGCGAGACCTGGCCGGGGCAGCGCTACCGGTGGAGCGCCGCGGACCGCAAGGCCATGGCCGACCTGCTCGACAAGGCGGCGCAGACCTCCGACGAGGCGGCCCGCAAGGCTCTGTGGAAGCAGGCCCTGGACAAGGTGGCCGACGAGGTCCCCCTGTACCCGATCCTGCACACCAAGGTCGTCACCGCGTACGACCCCGCGAAGCTCTCCGACTTCTCGGGTGCGTCGACCACCGGCCTGTACTTCCTGGGCGCCAGCCGAAAGGGCTGAGCTCCACCTCGGGGGCCCCTGGCCCCTCCGCGTCCCGCCCGGCCCTCAGTCCCTGAGGGCCGGGCGGGACGTCCCGGCGGCCCTCGACGAGAGAAAGACACCATGCTGAGCGTTCTGAGCCTGGTCGCGCGACGACTCCTGACCCTGATACCCCTGGTGCTGGGCATCACGATCTTCGTCTTCGTGATCATGCAGTTCTCCCCGATCGATCCCGCGCTGTCCGTCCTGGGCGATCAGGCGACCCCCGCGCAGGTGGCCGCGTTCAAGGCCGCCAACGGGCTCGACGACCCGCTGCCCCTGCGGTACCTGCACTTCCTGGGCGACCTGCTCCGGGGCGATCTCGGCGTGACCTTCCCGCCGTCCGTCCCGGTCGCCGACAAGATCGCCACCGCGCTGCCGCTGACCATCCAGCTGACGGCCCTCGGCATCGTCGGCGCGCTGGTCATCGCGTTGGCCCTCGGCATCCCCGCCGCGCTGTACCGCGACCGTTGGCCCGACCAGGTCATCCGGTTCGTCTCGATGGCCGGTATCGCCATGCCGTCGTTCTGGCTGGCCCTCCTGCTCATCCAGGAGCTGTCGGTCCGCCGCCCCGTCTTCCCGACCGGCGGGTACGTCAACCCCGGCGACTCGTTCTCCCTCTGGCTGCAGTCCCTCGCCATGCCCGCGCTGGCCCTCGCCGTGCCGGTCGGCTGCTCACTGGCCAGAATCGTGCGGACGTCAATGGTCGAGGAGCTCGACAAGGACTACGTGCGGACGGCGATCGGCGCCGGGCTGCCGCCCCGCGTGGTGGTCGGACGCAACGTGCTGCGCAACGCGCTGGTCAACCCGCTCACCGTGCTGGGCCTGCGAATCGGCTACCTGCTGGGCGGCACGGTCGTCATCGAGGCCATCTTCTCGCTGCCCGGCATGGGCACCCAGATCATGAGCGCGGTCCAGCAGAACGACACCGCCCTCGCTCAGGGAACCGTGCTGACGATCGCCATCTGCTTCGTCCTCGTGAACCTGGTGGTCGACATCCTCTACCTCTTCGCCAACCCTCGACTGCGCGGAGCCCACTGATGCGTCGAACACTCACCGCCCGGCTGTCGGCTCCCGGCATCGCCTTCAAACGGCTCAGCGTCACGGCGCGAATCGCACTGAGCTTCGTCCTGCTCATCGTCGTGGTGGGCATCTTCGCGCCGCTGATCCTGCGGCACGACCCCGCGCAGGCCGGGCTCGGTCCCGCGCTGACCGGCCCGAACGGCGACTACTGGTTCGGCCTGGACAAGCTCGGACGCGACGTGTTCTCGCGGCTGGTCGCCGGCACCCGGCGTTCGTTGATCGTGGGCTTCGGCAGCGCCGGCATCGCCCTGGTGATCGGCGCGATCCTGGGCGCGCTGGCCGGAACCAGCCGGCCCGCTGTCGACGAGGTGGTGATGCGGTGCCTCGACGTCGTCATGGCCTTCCCCGCCATCGTGCTCTCCGCCCTGCTGATCATCTCGTTCGGCAAGAACAGCCTCCTGGTCCTCGTGGTTGCGATCGGTTTCGTCTTCGTGCCCTCGATCGCGCGTATCGTGCGCGCCAACGTGCTCTCGCAGTATCGCGAGGACTACGTCTCGGCCGAACGGATCATCGGCGCGCGGCGACCGCACATCCTCTGGCGGCACATCCTGCGTAACTGCGCCGCCCCGATCCTCGTCTTCGTCACCGTCATGGTGGCCGACGCCATCGTGTTCGAGGCGTCGCTCTCGTTCATCGGTGGCGGGCTGGCACCCCAGGAAGCCGCCTCCTCGTGGGGCTCGGTCATCGCCTTCGGCAAGGAAATGGTGCAGATCGGTGGCTGGTGGGCCACGTTCTTCCCCGGCCTGCTGATCCTGCTCACCGTGCTCGCCCTGAACGTGCTCTCCGAAGGGATGTCTGACGCCTGGGCCGCCCCGGCGGCGCGGCGTGCCACCGCCACGAAGATCGGGGACGCGCAGGAGGAGGCGCAGCCCGGCTCCGGTGAGGTGGTGCAACTGCCCGGCCTGGCCGAGGCCGCGCAGCGGCTGCGCGAGCGTGCCCGCCCTCTCCCGGAGGGGGAGCCCGTCCTGGAGGTCCGGAACCTGTCGATCGGGTTCGAGGGACGCCACAGCGGCGTCGACATCGTCGACGACCTGACCTTCGACATCCGCCCCGGCGAGGTCCTCGGCCTGGTGGGGGAGTCCGGCTCCGGTAAGTCGCTGACCTCCCTCGCCGTGATGGGCCTGCTGCCGCAGGGCGCCCGGGTCCGCGGCGAGGTCCGCTTCGCGGGCACCGACCTGCTGACGATGAGCACCAAACGACGCCGTGCCCTGATGGGGCGCGAGATCGCGATGGTCTACCAGGACGCCCTCTCGGCCCTGAATCCCTCACTGCGCATCGGCCCTCAGCTCGCCCAGATGATCAGCCGTGGCGGCACCCGGTCCGCCGAGGAGCTGATGGAACTGGTGGGCCTGGACTCGCAGCGCACCCTGTCCGCGTACCCGCACGAACTCTCCGGTGGGCAGCGGCAGCGCGTGGTGATCGCCATGGCGCTGTCCCGGGATCCGCGCCTGATCATCGCCGACGAGCCGACCACCGCGCTCGACGTCACCGTCCAGGCGCAGGTCATGGAGCTGCTGCTGCGGCTGCGCGGCCAGCTCGGCTTCGCGCTGATCCTGGTCAGCCACGACCTCGCGCTGGTCAGCGACGTCGCGGACCGGGTCGTGGTGATGTACGGCGGGCAGATCGTCGAGAGCGGTGTCACCGCCGACGTGGTCGGCGCGCCGGCGCACCACTACGCCCGAGGTCTTCTCGGTTCCGTGCTCTCCCTCGAGGCCGGCGCGGAGCGACTCACCCAGATCCGCGGCGTGGTGCCGTCGCCGGCCGACTTCCCACCGGGCTGCCGGTTCGCTGATCGCTGCCCCATGGCCACCGACGTCTGCCGGGAGGAGACGCCCCGCCTGGAGGGCGCCACCGACCACCGGTACGCCTGCCACCACCCGGCCGTCACCGTCACGGAAGGGGAGCTGGCCCGATGAGCGCGTCAGTCCCACACCAGTCGATCGTCGAACTGCGCGACGTGCACGTGGTTCATCGCACCCGTGGTGGCGGCATGTTCAGCCGCGAGCGGGTGTACGCCCTCACCGGCGCGGACCTGACCGTGCGTGCCGGCGAGACCATCGGTGTCGTCGGTGAGTCCGGCTGCGGCAAGTCCACGATGGCGAAGGTGCTGGTGGGCCTCCAGCGGCCGACGAGCGGCACGGTTGCCTTCTCCGGCAAGGACGTCTGGTCGATGAACGCGGCGGAACGCCGACTGCACATCGGCGCCGGCGTCGGCATGATCTTCCAGGATCCGGCGACGTCGCTGAACCGGCGCATGCCGGTCCGCGACATCCTGCGCGACCCGCTCGACGTGCACCGTCGCGGCACCCGCAAGGAGCGCGAGGAGCGTGTCAGGGAGCTGATGGCGCTGGTCGGGCTGCCCCGGTCGGTCGCCGACGTGCTGCCGAGCCAGCTCTCCGGCGGCCAACGCCAGCGGGTGTCCATCGCGCGTGCCCTGGCCCTGGAGCCGGGGCTGGTCATCGCCGACGAGCCCACCAGCGCCCTCGACGTGTCGGTCCGGGCGCAGATCCTCAACCTGCTCCTGGACCTCAAGGAGCGTCTGAACCTGGCCATGGTCTTCGTCTCGCACGACATCCAGACGGTCAAGCGGATCAGTGACCGCGTGGTCACCATGTACCTCGGCCGGATCGTGGAGCAGACACCCGCCGCCGGGCTCCCCGAGGTCGCCCAGCACCCGTACACCCGGGCGCTCTTCTCCGCCACGCCGGGTTTGCTCTCGCCACTCGACCCGATCCCGCTCGTTGGTCCCGTTCCACTCGCCACGAAACCGCCGACCGGATGCCCGTTCCGCACCCGCTGCTGGAAGGCGACCGACGGCTGCGCCATCGAGATGCCGCCGGTCCGGTCGGGCGACGGCGGCGCCGGCTCCCACGAGTTCCGGTGCTACCACCCCGTTCCTGCTGGATCCAGCAACACAGAGCTGGTCGAACTCGCCAGAGCAGCGACCGGCCGCACCACCCCCCTACACGTCGAGGAGTCAGCGTGACCACCCCAACCCCGCGGTTCGCCGGAGTCGTGCCGCCGGTCGTCACCCCCCTGACCGAGGAGGGGGCGGTCGACGTCGCCTCCCTTGAGCGACTCGTCGAACGGATGCTCACCGCCGGCGTCGACGGCATCTTCGCCCTCGGCAGCTCCGGCGAGACGGTGTTCCTCACCGACAGCCAGCGGGACCAGGCTCTCGAGACCGTCGTGAAGACCGTCGGCGGGACCGTACCGGTCATCGCGGGCTGCATCGAGCCGACCACCCGCCGGGTTCTCGACCGGGCCGACGCGTCGACGCGCCTGGGCGTCGACGGCCTGGTGGCCACCGCCCCCTTCTACGCCATCGTCGGCCCCCACGAGGTCGAGCGGCACTTCCGGTCCCTCGCCGCTTCGGTCGAGCTTCCGCTGCTGGCGTACGACATTCCGGTCTGCGTGCACACCAAGCTGTCGCCGGGCCTGCTGAGCCGACTCGCCGCGGAGGGCGTCCTCGCCGGCGTCAAGGACTCCAGCGGTGACGACGTCTCGTTCCGCCAACTGGTGCTGTCCATCGCGGAACACGCGCCGAACGCCGGCTTCAGCCTGTTGACCGGCCACGAGGTGGTGGTCGACGCGATGATGCTCGCTGGTGCCTCCGGTTCCGTCCCCGGCCTGGGCAACGTGGACCCGGAGGGCTATGTGCGACTCCACCGGGCCTGCGTGACCGGCGACTGGGACACCGCCCGCGCGGAGCAGGACCGACTGACCCGGTTGTTCCGGATCGTCGACGCGGCCGACCCGGCGACGGCGGCAGGGGCGACCCGGGGCGTGGGCGCGTTCAAGACCGCCCTGGCCCTGCTCGGCGTCATCGACAGCAACGCCGTGTCGCTTCCGCTGCGACCGCTCGACGCCGATGAGGCGAGCCGGGTGCGTGCCCAGCTGGAGCTGGCAGGACTGCTCTAGCCATGTCCGAGGCACCCAAGCCTCCGGTCGTCGACGTGGCGGTAGCCGCGCTCGACATCGGGGGCACCAAGACGGCCGCTGCCATCGTGACCCGCGACGGCGAGGTCGTCGACCAGATCACCGTCCCCACCCCTGGCCGGGCCGGGGCGACCGCCATCATCGACACCGCAGCCGACCTCGTCGGTCGGCTGCGGGCGAGGGCGACGGGAACCCGCATCCGCGCCCTCGGCGTCGGTAGCGCCGGGGTGATCGACCACCGGACGGGTCGGGTGCTGTCGGCCACCGACGCCCTGGCCGGTTGGGCCGGCACGGACCTGAGCGGCCGACTGCGGGCACTGCTGGACCTGCCCGTCTCAGCCATCAACGACGTGCACGCGCACGCCCTCGGTGAGGCGCGACACGGCGTGGCGGTCGGCCACCAGACGATGCTCTTCATCGCGGTCGGCACCGGTATCGGTGCCTCGTTCGTCGTCGACGGCACCGTGCTGACCGGCGCCCACTCCGTGGCCGGCCATGCCGGCCACCAGCCCTCGCCGTACGCCGGGCAGTTGCCCTGCACCTGCGGCGGGCGGGGGCACCTGGAGGCGATCGCCTCCGGGCCCGCCCTCACCGAGGAGTACGTGCGGCGTACCGGTCAGCCGGTCGGCGACCTGCGCACGGTGGCCGCACGCGCGGCGGACGGTGACGCCACAGCCCGGGAGGTGGTCCTGCTGGGCGGGGCCGCCGTCGGCTCGGCGGTCGGCGGGCTGGTCAACATGCTTGACCCCGCTGTCGTCGTCATCGGCGGTGGTGTCGCCGGACTCGGCGACACCTGGTGGCAGGCACTCCGGGGCGCCGTGCGGCGGGAGACGCTGCCCAGCCTGGACGACGTGCCCGTCCTGGCCTCGACCCTCGGATCGGACGCCCCACTTCTCGGCGCCGCCGCACTCGCCTGGGAGGGCACCGCATGAACAAGCTGATCGAGCAGCTCCGCCACCGCCTTGTCGTCTCCTGCCAGGCGTACCCCGGTGAGCCGATGCGCAGCCCGGACACGATGCGCCGGGTGGCCCTCGCCGCCGCCCAGGGCGGCGCCGCCGGCATCCGGGCCCAGGGCCTGGCCGACATTGCGGCTATCCGGCAGGCGGTCGACCTGCCGCTGATCGGTCTGTGGAAGGACGGGGACGACGACGTCTTCATCACCCCCACGCTGGAGCACGCGCTGTCGGTGGCTCGGGCCGGCGCGCACGTCGTCGCCCTCGACGGCACCGCGCGGCCCCGGCCGGACTGCCGAACCCTCCGCGACACCATCACGGCCGTCCACGAGCTGACCGGGGCTCTGGTGATGGCGGACTGCTCCACCCTCGCCGAGGGGATCGCCGCCGCCGCGGCGGGCGCTGACCTGGTCGGCACCACCCTGTCCGGTTACACCGCGTACACCAGCAAGCAGCCCGGTCCCGACCTGGACCTGGTCGCCCGGCTCTCCACGGCGATCGACGTGCCGGTGGTCGCGGAGGGCCGGATCCACACACCGGCCCACGCGGCGCAGGCGCTGCGGGCCGGGGCGTGGACGGTGGTGGTGGGCACGGCGATCACCCACCCCACCACCATCACCGGCTGGTTCACGTCGGCGATGGCTGACGCCCGGTAGCGCACCCCGCCGCCCGGCGGTCCCGCACGCACAGCCGGGCGGCACCCCGCACCAACTGACAATCCTGCTGTCACGGAGGCCAAGCTGTGGCTTTGAGCGATCTCACCGTCGCCGACTGCTGGGCGTACCGACCCGACCTGACTGTTCCGGAGGACCTGGACGCCTTCTGGGGGCGGACGCTGGGTGCCGCCAGTGCCGCAGCGGCGACGTACGAGCCCGTCGACACCGGCCTCACCCAGATCCACACCTTCTCGGTCACCGTCCCCGGCTACGGCGGCGAGCCGGTGCACGGTTGGCTGCACCTGCCGGCGAATGCCACCGAGCCGTTGGCGTGCGTGGTCGAGTACCTCGGGTACGGCCGAGGCCGTGGGCTGCCGCACGAGAAACTCTTCTGGGCCTCGGCGGGCTTCGCGCATCTCATCATGGACACCCGGGGTCAGGGCTGGAGTGCCGCGCCCGGCGGCACCGCCGATGCGCACCGGTACCCAGCAGGCACCGTTCCGGGTTTCCTCACTCGCGGCGTCACCAGCCCGGATGACTTCTACTACCGCAGGCTGATCACCGACGCGGTCCGGTTCGCCCAGGCTGCCCAGGAACATCCCGCCGTCGACCCCGACCGGGTCGTCGTCACTGGCATCAGCCAGGGAGGTGGCCTGTCGCTGGCGGTGGCCGCGCTGTTCCCGGGCGTGGCGGCGGCCATGCCCGACGTGCCCTTCCTGTGTGACTTCCCGCGCGCCGTCCGGGTCGCCACCGAAGGCCCCTACGGCGAGGTCGCCGAGTATCTCGCGCTCCACCGTGACCAGAGCAGTCAGGTGTTCCGTACGTTGTCGTACGTCGACGCCGCCGTGCTCGCACCCGGCGCGACCGCGCCCGCGCTGTTCTCCATCGCGATGATGGACCGGATCTGCCCGCCCTCGACCTGCTTCGCCGCCTACCACCGCTACGGGGGCGACAAGGAGGTGCGCGTGTACGAGTTCAACGACCACGAAGGTGGCGAGGCGCACCAGCAGCTCGAACAACTCGCCTGGCTGCGCAAGCTCTTCGGCCGCTGAGGACAGCACCCGCTGGCTGGCGTCAGCGCGGCTCCCACGCGTCGGGCAGCGCGGTGAGCTTGCGGACGTGCGCGGGCAGTCGACCGCTGACGATCTCGGCGAGGCTCACCTCGTCGACGACCCGCCGCACGGCGGCGCGCACGGCCACCCACAGGCCGGGCAGGTTCTCCGCCGAGCCCTCGTACCGGGTTTCCTCGGGGCGCAGCCCGCGTACCCCTGCGAGTGGGCCCTCGACGGCGCGCAGCACCGCGCCGACGGTCACCTCGCGTGGTGGGCGCGCGAGGGTGTAGCCGCCCTCGGCGCCGCGTTGGGCGCGGACGATGCCGGCCCGGCGCAGATCCGCAAGGACCGCCTCCAGGAACTTGCGGGGCATGTCCTGCTCCGCGGCGATGGCCTGGGTGGACAGCAGCGAGGGGTACGCGGTGGCGAGGCTCAACGCCGCCCGTACCGCGTAGTCGCCGCGCGCGGAGATCTGCACCCTGCCATCATGCCCGCCCGGTGCCGCCCGGCCCTCCGGCGGGCGGCCCGGACCTCGTGGCGTGCCCGCCGTTGGCGGGTTCGCCCGGGGTGCCGGTGCGGAACCAGCCGCCGTTGACGCCCGTCGACTCGGCCGGCGGTCGAGGTCGGACCACCCGGCCGGCCACCGGTTGATCACGGGTGGCCCGGAATGTGCCGGGGCTGACCCCGACCTCGCGGGTGAAGAAGCGGCCGAAGTTTGTGGGTTCGGAGAAGCCGAGCCGCCGGCCGATCTGGGCGATCGGCTGATCCGTCGCGGTCAGTAGCCGGCTGGCCTGCAAAGCGACCCGCTCGTCGATGACCTGTTTGGCGCTGCGACCGGTGACGGCCAGGCAGGCTCGGGTCAGGGTCCGCACCGAGCAGCCGAGTTGGGCCGCGTAGTCCTCCACCCGCCGGGTGTGCGGGTAACTGTGCTCCACCTCGCGGCGGAACCGGTGGAACGTCTCGTCCTCGGGTCGGGACGGCGACCGGTCGTCGTGGGCCACGGCCAGCCGCAGCAGCAGCACGGCCAGTTGATGCCGGAGCAGCGCGCGGGCGGTGGGGCCGTCGGGGTGCCGCCGACAGTCCACCGCCAACTGGCTCACCTCGCTGATCACCGCGTCCTCGTCCTCACCGGCCAACTGCCGCCAGGTCGCGGTCGTGGTCAGGTCGACGTCGAAGTCGCGCAGCGCCTCGGGATGCCAGGCGACCACGGTGGCGTCGAACTGGGGGCCGGCGCAGCGCAGCACCTGGCCGGGGCGGACCCGAAGCAGTGTGCCGGGCCGGCACGGCAGCAGATGAAAGTCGAGCTCGGCGTCGCCGTGCCTGCGCGTGGTGAGAATCAACAGCTCCCGCTCGACGATCACCGGCCGACGCCAGCCCGGGGCACCGGCAAGGTCGGCCAGCGCGAACGTGGCTATCTCGTCGGTGACGGGAGACGCCGTTCCGATCGATGGCGCGGGGGAGGGATCGGTGGAGACCATCGCCTGCGACGGTAGCCCGAACCGCAGGTCACCGCATCCCGATCGACGTTCGTAGCGGAATTTGCGGCAAGCCGCGGGCTTGTCCCGCTCCCGGCGGCCGGGCTACGTTACCCGGCGGTAGCGCCGCCGGTCCGCGGTCCGCCCGGCATCCGCCGGCCGCCCGACCGGCCGACGGCCCCCGCCGACTCGCGATGGGATGGGCATGACGCAGCTGTTTTCGGTCGAAGGTAAGACGGTCCTGGTCACCGGCGGTTCGCGGGGGATCGGGCTGATGATCGCCCAGGGCTTCGTCCGGGCGGGCGCACACGTGATCATTTCGTCGCGCAAGGCGGACGTCTGCGAGGCGGTCGCCACGACCCTGTCCGCCGAGGGCCGCTGCGAGGCCATCCCCGCCGACCTCGGCGACGACGCCGGTGCCGAGACGCTGGCCGCCGCCGTGCGCGAGCGCTTCGGCCGCCTCGACGTGCTGGTCAACAACGCCGGCGCGACCTGGGGCGCACCGCTGGAGGACTACCCCGAGGCCGCGTTCGACAAGCTCTGGGCGGTCAACGTCAAGGCCGTCTTCCGGCTCACCACCGCGCTGCTGCCGGCGCTGCGCGCCGCCGCCAGCGCCGACGACCCGGCCCGCGTGATCAACATCGGGTCGATCGACGGCATCCGGGTGCCGATGATGGAGGTGTACGCGTACTCGGCTACCAAGGCCGCCGTGCACATGCTCACCCGCAGCCTCGCCCACCAACTCGCCGGTGAGCAGATCACCGTCAACGCGATCGCGCCCGGCCCGTTCGAGAGCAAGATGATGGCGTTCGCGCTCGACGACCCGGCGAGCCGGGCCGCCATCGAGCAGCAGGTGCCGCTGGGCCGCATCGGGCGCCCCGAGGACATGGCCGGCACGGCCATCTACCTCTCGTCGCGCGCCGGCGCGTACCTCACCGGGGCGGTCATCCCCGTCGACGGCGGCATCACCACGCACGGCTGAGCACCGGCCGACCCGGGGCGCACTGTCCGCGTACACCTCGGGTGTGTGCCGGGGCCGCGCGGACTCGGCAGATCCGCGCGGCCCCGGTGTGGCCGGTGTTGCCCGTTCGGGCGGTCAGCGACCGGCGAGCAGCCGGTTCACCGCCGTGTCGACGTCCAGGTGCTCGGCCTCACGGCCGCGCGGGACGACGACGTAGGTCCGTCGAAGGAAACGCACCAGGACGCTGCGCGGCACCTCGAAGAGGGCGTTGCCGTCCGGTGACGAGAGGGCCAGCGCGACGAAGTCGCCGCGCGGTGTGGCCCAGGGCCAGACCCGCACATCCCCGATGCCGGCCGGTTCGTCCAGGCCGGTGACCAGAAGTTCGCGAGCGAACGACCAACTCACCGCCTCGCCCCCTGCCGATTCGGCATGGAACAGGACATGGACCGCATACGGGTCAGCAGGGTCGTAACGCAGACTGGCACGCACCGGCAAGGCGGTGGCGTCAGGTGCGACGAGCCTTAGCGACGTCTCGACCTCTACGGTCGTCGGTCGGATGACACTCATGGACGTTCTCCCCCCGGCACCGCTGCGGAACGCGCGTGTCCCGCTTTTCCCATACTCAGGTGCTACTCCTGGCTACGCTCCGCCATACGCTGACTTCACCCAGTGGTGGGAAGGGGGACGGAAATGCCGCGTGAATGTGAGCATTCATGTAGGATTTCCGGTTCTGCCCAGTGCGGGATCCCGCCCGGTATCGGGTGGCTCAGTCGTCGACTTACTCCGGTAACGTCCAGTCGGCCGTTGCAGTGACGGGCCCGAGCGACACTGGGGGGTGAAATGGTGACGAAGCAATCCTCAGTGGATCCGACGGCGGCGCCCGGCCCGCCGAAAGTCGCGGTCCGAGCAGCCGAAAAGCGGGGGTACGGAGTGCCGATGGAGCAGCCCGAACGGGCCGGTCGGCCGGCGTCCGACGCCGGTCGTCCCGGTGGTGATGGCGCCGGTCGTGTTGGCGGCGCCGCCGTTGGTCGTGGCGGCGGCACCGGTGTTGGTGGCGGTGGCGACGCCGACGCTGGCCGTGGTGGCGGAATCGCCGTGCAGGAGCGTCCGCGCCGGCCCCGCTGGCGTGAGCGGATCTCGCTGACCCTCGACCTCATCCGTGCCAATCCCACCGGCCGGATCGCACTCAAGATCTTCATCGCGATCGCCGGGGCGCTGGTGGTGACCATCGGCATCGCCCTCATCCCGCTTCCCGGGCCCGGCTGGCTGCTGGTGATCGGCGGCCTGGGCATCTGGGCCGTCGAATACCACTGGGCGCGTCGGCTGCTCGGCTTCACCCGCCGCCACGTCCACGGGTGGACACGCTGGGTGACGAGGCAGTCGCTGCTGGTGCGAATCGTGCTCGGCTCCGTCGGCCTGGTCTTCGTGGGCGCTGTGGTCTGGCTGTCCCTCAAGTACAGCCTCGGCATCGACGTGGTGGCCGAGGCGATGCACTACCTCGCAACGCACTGACCCCGGATTTCCGGTCCGGTTCCACGATCGGGTAGAGTCAGTGGCGCTGAGGGCGATTAGCTCAGTGGGAGAGCGCTTCGTTCACACCGAAGAGGTCGCTGGTTCGATACCAGCATCGCCCACTCTCAGTTTTTGCAGGTCAGAAGCCCGTTACCGGAGTCATCGGTAACGGGCTTTGCGGTATGTGCCGCTTACATTGGGAGCAGATTGGGAGCAGCGGCTCTGGTTGGGTAGTCCTGCCGGCGGCTACAGGGCAGTCCGATGCCCCGATCGTTCGACCGCCACCGTTCAGATGCAAGCTCCGGCAGCCTCATGAGGGCTCCGACAACAACAGCCTCGTGGCTGCCCTACAGCCAGGCGATCTGCGGCGCCCTGGCGGCGCGGTGGTACCTGAGAAGGCCGGTCGAAGGTCCGAGACGGGCTCGGCGCAAGGTATGGCGAACCAGGGCTGGCCCGCTCTGGCTGATCGCCGGGACACCCGCTGAATCGCATTGTGCATCGTGGTCATCACCTCCTCGATGTGCTGCGCGTTCGATGATGACGACGCAGAGTGAGAGCGCCGCAGCGTGAACCGTCCATGGTGTCTGGAACGGAGGTGAGCCACCGGGTGCGACCGTTAGACGGAAGTTGCGGTCCAGGCCGCAGGCGTAGATCGTGTCGGCCGGTGTTCGCATCGTGGGTCCGCGGCCGGAGCGGGTAAGTGGTTGCACCCTGATTGGTCGGCCCGTGTTTGCGAATGATGATCGTCCAGCGCTGAGGGCTAGAGCATCGGTCTCCTAAACCGCGCGTCGGGGAGCGAAGGAGGCCCGTCGAGGGATCGCTGGGATCCTTCGACGGGCCCGGTCGCCGGGGCTCAGCCCCAGGTCTGGCCGGCCGGTTCCTTGATGGTGCGGTTGATCCGGTTGAAGAAGTTGGTCAGTGCGATCTCCAGGTTGATCGCGCCGATCTGCTCGTCAGTGAAATGGGTGTTTACCTCTTCCCAAATCTCGTCGGTGACTCCCTGCGCGCCGTCCTGCAGCCGGGTGGCGGCCTCGGCCAGCGCCAGTGCCGCGCGCTCCGCATCGGTGTAGAACGGCGCCTCACGCCACGCCGCTACGTTGTGTAGCCGCTCGTCGGTATCACCGGCCTTCTTCCCACCGGCGACACTGGCGTAGACGCACGCCGAGCAGCTGTTGATCTGACTGGCGCGCAGATGGACCAGCGCGAGCAGCTTCGGGTCGACGCCCCCGGCGGAGATCGCCTTCTGCAGGTGCCCGACCGCCTTCCACACGTCGGGGTTGTTGGTGTCCTTGTTCTTCAGTCGGTTCTGCATGGCAGGATGCTCTCCTTGGTCGGGGTTACCTCGCGGGGCTGGTGCCCGTCACCCCTATGACGGAGCAGCTTCCAGGGAGGTAACACCATGTCCGGCACCCATCCCGCCGACCCGATCGCCGAGGCCTTCGAGGCGCACCGCGGCCGGCTTACAGCTGTCGCCTACCGCGTGCTCGGCTCGCACGCCGACGCCGACGACGCGGTCCAGGAGGCGTGGCTGCGTCTCTCCCGCCAAGACACCGACACCATCCACAACCTCGGCGGCTGGCTGACCACCGTGGTCGGCCGCATCAGCCTTGATCTCCTACGCTCGGGCCGCACGCGCCCGACAGTCCCACTCGACGACCATCTGCCCGAATTCGCCGTGACGCTTGACGATGGTCCGGCTGCGGAAGAGCTTGTGGCGCTGGGCGACTCGGTGGGCCTGGCGCTGATGACGGTCCTGGACTCGCTGCGCCCCGACGAGCGCCTGGCGTTCGTGCTGCACGACGTGTTCGCCGTCCCCCACGGGGAGATCGGCACCATCCTCGGCAGGTCCACCGACGCGACCAAGATGCTCACCAGCCGCGCCCGCCAGAAGGTGCAGGCCGCCCGGCAGTCCGCGAGCGACCGACAGCAGCAACGTGAGGTGGTCGAGGCGTTCTTGGCCGCGGCCCGCGAGGGCCAGTTCGAGCGGCTGTTGGAAGTTCTCCACCCCGACGTGACGTTCACCGTCCACACCCAGGACGGCCAGTTCGTCACGCTCGGAGCCACCAATGTCGCCACCCGCGCCCAAGTAGGGGGCGGTGCTGCACGAGGACACGCAGCGACCGTCAATGGCCGCCCCGGCGTTATCTCCTGGAACGAGAACGGTACGCCGCTGTCCTTGCTCGCCTTCACCGTCGCCGATGGCCGCATCACCGAGATCACCGCTGTGATCGACCCAGCGAAGCTCGCGCTCATCGACCTGCCAGACCCAGTGTGAGCCGCCATTGCCCCGCATCGGGCCTACACCCTTGACTGTGAAGCGCCCGATTAGGTTTCCGCGCCGCGCCCGTCTGTAGCTGTGAGATCACGGGACACGGTAACGCGCGTGAGCAACCGGATAGACGTGCACAGGACTTGTGAGCGAGACGTCAGGCATCGAGGTGGCAAGAGCCGGCAGCTCGCCTCCGCATTCCTCGGCGGAGAGCGGAGCCCTTGGAGATGGCGTCAAGATCAGGCCGTCTCCAGGCCGTCTGAGGTGCACTAGCAGTGACCACTGGTGACCGTCTATGACTTCTTCACGCCCAGTTCACGGGGCGTATCGTCCAGTTTGATCGACTGCGCTCATCGCCGAGATCAATACAACGCCAAGTGTTGGGCGCTCACTCCTGCGGCGGGGGAGTGAGCCAGGCCAGGGGTTGTCCGCTGAGGGCGGCATCGGCAAGGCGGTGGGCGCTGGCGGTCTTCAGAGCGGATCGTGAGCTGTCGATCCAGCGCTGCACGTTGTCGATGCCTTGGTGGCGGTATTCGACGGCTTGGACGAGGCATTCCAGCTTGTCTGCGTCGCGGGCGACGACAGCTTCCAGCGTTTCGCCAGCTTCGTATTCGGCGACTGCCCCGGTGATGACTTTGGCGACGGCTGGGGGACAGGCGGCGACCTGGTCGGCGGTGACGGCGGTGTTGGGTACGGCGGTGAGATAGCGCTTGGCGATGTGCGGGATGTCGGTGATTCGGGTTTCCTGGGTGTCGTGCAGGGTGCAGAGCATCGAAACTCGGGCTGGGTCGGCGCCCTCCATGGCGGCGAGCATCATTCCGATGAGCGCCGTTCGGAAGGAGTGCTCGGCGATGGACTCGGGTTGCTTGACGCCGGCGAACCACCAGCCGGTCCGGGCGGCGCGTTTGAGGACGCCGGCTTCGAAGATGAAGTTCATCGCTCCGGCGGCGTCGTGGTCGTCGGTCATCTGCCCGTCCCTGTGCCGGTGAGTCCGTCCGCCCGCAGGCTGTAGACGATAGAGGTTAGTTCCTGCCGCGACTGCGCGGAGATCCGGTCACTGTCCAGGAGCGGGACACTGCGGTCGAGGAGCGCCCGAGTCGCGGCGGGGTTGTCGAGAGCGAGACCGCGTCGTGCGGCCAGCAGAGCCCAGACGTTGTGGATGTTGAGGTCGGCGAACGGATGCTCTGGATCGAGGCGATGGACCAGGTGCCGAAGAAGGATTGAGCCGTGCCAGTCAGTGAGCGCTTCGGGCATGAAGGAGTCGTCGCGGTGGCGGTACGGGATCTCGCCCACCCAGTAGGCCGAGTAGTTGAGGGCTGCTCGCTCGCAGGCGTCGTCGGGGTGTGCGCGAGCGATGAAGTCCCGTAACGGTTCCGGGTCGCCCTGGTTGGCGAGGGACGTGACGACGGAGCGGGCGTCGGGCCACAGCGGTGACCAGGTGCGAAAGGTGGTCGTGCGGTGTGCTCGGGCGGTGGTCTGGGTCAGCCAACCTGCTGCTGCCTTGGTGGGGTCCATGCCGGCAAGGAAGCAGGCTTGCCGGTGCAGCAGCACGTTCCGATGCCGTCCGGCTGCGGCGCGATCGGCGAGCACGTGAAGGTGAGTGAAGAACGCTCGTTGCTCGTCGACGGGCAGAGTTGGCCCGGACGCGACTGGACCGCGCCGGGGATGGGCGGTAGGTAGCCCTCTGGCGATGGTCGGTGTCTGCCCGAGGACGGCCCAGAGGATCAAGTCGGTCAGACGGTGGGTGAGTACGGACCAGCCCAGCGGCTGTTCGGCGATGTCAGAGCGGCCCACATGTTCGTCGAGGACGGCGGCGAGGATGAGGTCCGCTTCGGCGGCGTCGTCAAGTGCTGCGAGCAGGATGGTGTTCGCGCCGAGCCGTCCGAGCCGGCGTCGGACGGCGATCGCCTGCCCGAGCGGTACCGCGGTGAATGGTCGGCGCCCGGATTCCCAGCTCTGCACGGTCACGCGATCGACGTCAAGGTCCATGGCGAGCTGCTCCTGCGTGAGCGGGATGGACTCCCGGATCAACTTGAACAGGTAGCCGGTCACCCCACCGCGATGCGGTGCTGATCGTCCGTGACCTCTCATACGCCATCCCTACGTTGACCCGTGGTCGACGTTCCGCCGTGAAACCAATGCTGCGGCAGCTCATCTGGGCTGCTCACTCGTACTGCGGGTGAGTCCCACCGCCGCCGTCGCGATCGTAGCGTCGCAGTTACTGAACGTTCCAGATCCGGTCCCGTCGTTTCGGGGTCGGCCGTGGAGTGCTGCCCGGAGGAGGGAGCCAGGGATGCGGGACAGGACACCTCCATGGCGACGAGTGACCTACGACCAGTACCTGATCGCGGTCGCGATGACCCTGGCACGGCGACACCGCCCAGCGTGGTCGTGGCGGAGGTGGAACTGGGTCTGCCGCTGTGGAGCGGAACTGCCCTGTCGCAGCCGACACCGCATTCCGATCAACCGAGGGCACTGGCCCGCCGAGGAGGAGCAGTGAGCAACGAGGCCGTACATCTGCCCGGGAGAGACCGCCTTTGCACCGGCTGGCGGGCGTGGTGGTCGCGGCTCACGCCGTACCCGTGCTGGCAGGTGGACTGGGCGACCAACCGGCGGACGAGGTCCCTGACGGCGGCGCTGCCCAGGGGCCCCGCATGACCACGCACGTCCCTGTGCTGCCGATTTGGAGTTGTGGCGGCTGCGATGCGCCCTGGCCCTGCCGCACGCGGCAGCGCGAGCTACGCGCCGAGTTTGACAACGCTCCGATCTCCCTCGCTCTCTACCTAGGTGCCCAACTGGCGCGGGCCTCCGAGGACCTGACCTGGGTGCCGGCGGGTGCGCTGCACAGACGCTTCCTCGGCTGGCTTCGGTGAGCATCCTGCGGCCGGGCGACGAGAAGTTCCACTACAGCGACGGCTCGCACAAGTGGATCCCGCCAGACCCGGACTACGACCAGGAGGTCTGGGACGAACAGGTCCGCCAACACAAGCACGGCCACCTCAGGAACGAGCGCCCAAAGGTCCGCATCCAGCGCCTCGTCTGATGCCAGCAGTACAGCAGCGAGCGCAACCCTGCTACTTGAGCAGCTCATCGCCGGGTGGCGTTCCTTCGGGACGAAGCGGTCGAGGCTGAGGGGGTGAGGTGGGGATCGCTGTCGTGGCAGCATGCGGCGGTGACCTTCGATGATGACCGGTACCTGGATGCCTTCGTCGACTACAGCAGGGGGCATCATTTCGTTCGGTTGGACGTCGAAGTGCCAGCGGAGACTCTGACGGAAGGGTTGGCCGGTCCCGATGACGACGTGCCGCACGGCTCGTTGTGGTTGTCGGCGGACCGGGCGGAGGCGCTGGCTAGGTCGTTGCTCAGTTGCGCGGCAGAGGTGAGGGAGCAGAGCCGCAGGCGTGAAACGTCATCAAACAGCGAGCAACAGTGAAAGCCCGATGCGCCTCTTGAACAGGCACCCGCCGTTGGCTGTGCTGGTGGGGAGGTTAGGGCTCCAAGGTCCGCTTCAACGTCCGAATCAGGAGTTCCTGGCTCGCACGAAGTCCGCGTAGTCCTCCCCGGCAACCCCGCGGTTGACCCAGCGATCCGGCGACGCCCCGGTCGCACGCTCTGCTAATTCCAACGCTTGGGCCGGGTCTTCAACGTGACCGATCACGCGGCCGGGCCCTGGGTAGTCCTCGCCGTCCGGGTCCAGCGAGGGGAACACCGACAGGTCCCGGCGGTTCTCGTCGTCCAGGTCCTGCACGTCATGAATGGACACGTTGTAGCCCTCTTTCCAGGGCCAGCGGCGTCGTCGGCCTCCTGAGCCCGCCGGTCGTGCAACCGGGGACGGGTCGACGGCGCCGGACCGGGACCGGGTGGCGAGAAATGGCCCGCACCGACGCCATCACGTCCGGGCCCTGACCCGCTAGTGTGTGGAAACAGCGTTTCCATTTGTGCCATCACAGGGCAGGGGGACCAGCGTGCATCGCAGCCAGGAAGACATTGCCGCCGCGCCGGAGGCCGGCGAGCAGACCACCACGTTCGGCCCGCTCCAGCTCTCACCGGGCACGACCCGGACCAACATCAGCGGGTACTACTGGCTGGCGCTGACGTCGATCATGACGTTCACGTTCATCCCGGCCGCGCAGACGGCACTACTCACCTCCATCCTGGGTGTGCCCAAGGGGGAGCAGGGTTCGATCGTGGGCACCGCCGGGCTGATCAGCGAAATCGTCCTGATCGCGGCGGTCGGCCTGGCCGGTGCCTGGTCCGACCGCCTCGGACGACGCCCGATCGTGGTCGGCGGCTACGTTCTGCTCGGCCTCGGCGTCGGCATGGCACCGTTCCTCGGCTCGGTCGTGCCCTACTACCTGGCCCGGGGTGTCGCCGCCGTCGGCGTGGCGATGGTCACCGTGATGCTCACGGCCGTGGTCGCCGACTACGTCCGGGACACCACCCGCGGCAGAGCCAACGGCATCGTCGGCTTCTGCAACGGTCTCGGCGCGCTCGTCACGTTCTTCGTGCTGATCAAACTGCCCGACATCTTCGAGGGCGGCGGGATGGACACGATCGCCGCGCTGCGGGCGACCTACCTCATCGTCGGCGGGCTGGCCCTGCTCACCGCGATCCTGATGGGACTCACCCTCCGGGGCGGGCTGGCGACAACGCACTCCGAGCACATCCCGATCCCCAGGCTGCTGCGCGAGGGCGTCGCCGAAATCCGGCGCCCCGGCGTCTCCTTCGCCTACCTCAGCGCCTTCGTCGCCCGAGCTGACCTGGCGCTCGTCGGCGCCTACCTCACCCTCTGGGCACAGCAGTACGGCACCCAGCAACTAGGGCTCAGCGAGGCCGAGGCGCTGGCCAAGGCAGGTCTGTTGCTGGGAGTGGCCAACGGCATCGCGCTGATCGGGGCACCGGCCATCGGCATCATCGCCGATCGGCTGTCCCGCACCGACGCGGTACTGATCTCCCTGGGGACCGCCGCCCTCGGCTACACCGCCACGATCTTCGTCGGGGACCCGTTCAGCCCGCTCGGCTACGCCGTCGCCGCGCTGATCGGGCTCGGCCAGGTCAGCGCCGTCATCTCCAGTCAGGTGCTGATCGCCGAACAGGCTCCCAGCCGTACCCGGGGCTCGGTCATCGGAACGTTCGCGCTCAGCGGCGGCATCGGCATCATGATCGCGTTCGCCGCCGGTGGCACCCTGTACGACAACTGGCGTCCCGCCGGCCCGTTCGTCCTGTTCGGCATCCTGGCCGGGCTGTCCTGCCTGTACGGCCTGGCCGTCCGATCGAGGATCCCCAACCACCCGGTGGACTGAAACCCCAGCGGCACCCCGCGGTGCTCGGCACACTCGCGGGGCCGAACGATCACTGCCGAACGGCTCGCCCAGGACGTTTGACGGCGTCCGACTTTATGGAAACACTGTCACTTCCACGGAAACGCAACGGGAGTGCCGGAGGTGGGTGTGCCGACCACGATCGTTGTGGGCGCCGGGCCGGGTGGCCTGGCCTGTGCCATCGCCGCCGCCGACGCGGGCGGCACCGTGCTGCTGTTGGAGAAGGCGCCGGACGTTGGGGGTGCCCTGCCGTACTCGGGCGGGCACCTGTCCGCCGGCGGCTTCTCGCTGCAGCATGAGCGGGGCATCAGCGACGACCCCGAGCGGCACTTCGACGACGTCTGGCGGATCAGCCGGGGCGCCGCGCGGGCCGACCTGACCCGGCTGACGCTGCGCGAACAGCCGGCGGTGCTGGAGTGGCTGCTCGCCGCCGGGCTCATCGTCGATCCGGGTACGCCCCGCATCGTGTACGGGCACGAGCCGTACCGCACGCCGCGGACCGTCCACGCCACCACCGTCCCCGGCGGTCCGGCCATTCTGGCCGTGCTGCGCCCGATGCTCGACGCGCATCGGGCCGCCGGCCGCATCGATCTGCGCTGCGAGGCGCGCGTCACCGAGCTGCTGACCGAGGGCGGCGCGGTGGTCGGGGTGGCCACCGCCGACGGCGCGCGGTGGCGGGCACCCGCCGTCGTGCTCGCCACCGGCGGATTCGGGTACGCGCCGGAGCTGTTCGCCGAGCTGGAGGGCGCGCCGCTGACCACCTCGGCGGCGCCCACCTCGACCGGCGACGGCCTGCTCATGGGCCGGTCGGTCGGCGCCGGCCTGCAGGGCCTGGGGTGCTACATCCCCACCTTCGGCGGGCTGCCCCCGGTCGACGGCGACCTTCGGGTCGACTGGGCGCACCGGCCGCACCTGGTGGCGCCGGAGCGGCCGCCCTGGGAGATCTACGTCGACCGCGCCGGAAGTCGCTGGATCGCCGAGGACGAGCCCAGCATCGACCACAAGGAGCGGGTGCTGACCACGGTCGACCGGATGACCTTCTGGACGGTCTTCGACGCCCATGCCCTACGCGAGTCGTACCCGATGGTGCACGGCTGGAGCGCGGCCGAGCTGGACGCCCAGTGCGGCCGGCGCCGCGGCGTGCACCGTGCGTCCGGGCTGGCGGAGCTCGCCGGGCTGGCCGGCGTCGACCCGGCGGGGCTGTCGGCCACGGTGGCCCGCTACAACGGTTTCGTCGCCGACGGCCGGGATGCCGACTTCGGCAGAACGTACCTGCCGGCGCCGATCGTCGAGCCGCCGTTCTACGCGCTGGAGAACCATCCGGTCACCCTGATCACGTTCGCCGGCCTGGACGTGGACGAGCTGCTGCGGGTCCGCCGTGCGGACGGCACGACGATCCCCGGTCTGTACGCCGTCGGTGAGGTGATCGGCTCCGCCGCTGTCAATGGCAACGCGTTCTGCTCCGGCATGTGCCTGACACCGGCCATGGCCTTCGGTCGGCTGGTCGGGCGTCGGCTCGCGGGGACCGCCGGCTGAGCCGGTATCGGCCCGACAGTCCAGAGCGGACAGAGTTTCCGGGCCGAGTCAGTGCGCGAAGGCGAAGCCCTCCGCGCGCAGCTTGCCGGAGCTGATCGGCACGAACGGGGTCCTGATCTCACCCCGGTAGGTCAGCGCGGGCCAGCCACCGGCGGCGCAGAGCTCGTCGAGGACGGCCTGGTTGGTCTGCGGCACGACCGCGTCCGGCACCGCGTTGAACACGCCCGTGAGGTCGCGGGTCACCACGAAGTCGAGCGCGGCGGCGGCGTCGCGGTAGTCGATGCGGTAGTGCAGGGCCTCGGCCGAGAACGGCACGCTGCCGCCGAGCATCTCGTGGGCCAGCTTCACCCGGGTCGGATAGTCGAGGTCGCGCGGATGCCCGTACACGTCGGGGATCCGCAGCGCGGCGCCGCGCGGGGCGGCCAGCACGGCGGCCTCGGCGGCGGCGAAGTTGCGGGGGGAGGCGTCCGGGTCGTCGGTGACCGGGGTGGCCTCGTCGACCAGCGCGCCATGGCCGGCACCGTAGACCGACACCGAACTGGTGAAGACCACCCGGGGATGCACGGCGGCGGCGGTGCGCGCGGACGCGGTGAGCGTGTCGGCGTACTCGGCGATGCGCTGGTCGGCGTCGAAGGCTCGGGCGATGCGCGGGCTCACGGTGAGCACGACCGCGTCGGCGTCCCGGGTGGCCCGCTCGACCGCCGGACGGTCGCTGCCACGGAGGACCGCCACCTCGGTGCAGACGGGGGTCAGCTCGGGCACCCGGTCGGGGGAGGTGGTGGTGCCGATCACCTGGTGGCCGGCCGAGACCCAACGACGGGCCAGCTCCATGCCGACGTTGCCGCACCCGATGATCACGTAACGCACCTGGACCTCCTCATGGAAACGCTGTTTCCACACTCTGCCCCATCCCGGGCTCCCTGCCAAGGCCGTGCCGCCGAACCCGCCCACCGGCGCTGTGGTGGTGCGCGGAGTCGATCACATCGGCCGGCGTCAAATCGCCTGTCGGGCTATTGACAGGAGGGCGGGCCGGCTGCCTTTATGAACCTATCCAATTTTGGAAACTGTTGTTTCCGCTAGCGAAACAGCAGCCAGGGGTGCACCGTTCCCCACAGGAAGGAGAGCGGGACCGCAATGGGATTGCTCAGAACTACGGCAACAGCGGTGGGCGTGGCGGCGTTGGCCGCCGCCGCGACCGCGGTCTGCGTGTCCCCCGCGCAGGCGTACGGCCCCACCCCGGGCAACCTGGGATGCCGGCTGTACTTCAACGACGCCGGTACCGGCAGCTCGCCGACGAACTGGGCCGACTCGTTCGGGCTCACTCAGACGCCGGCGACGCCGAGCCCGGGTCAGACCGTGACGGTGACCTTCACCGCGGCGGCCGGTCCGAACAACGGCCCGGTCGCGATCAACCCCGGTGACGTGCCGATCGTCGTGGAGGCGGCGCTGGGTGGCTCGCAGAGCGGCCCGGTCACCCTCCAGCAGACCAACTACCCCGCCGGTCCGATCCCCGGCAACACCCCCACCGGCCCGATCACCGCCACCGGCACCTATGTGGCCGGAGCGACAGGAGCCGCGACGCTCACCGTCAACCGGGTGATCCTCAACAACCCGATCGCCAAGACGTACTGCTCCGCCGCCGGCGACCGGGACCACAAGGCAGCACCGGTCCCGACCTCCATCGTGGAGAGCTTCACCGTCTTCGGCGGCACGGTCTCGGTCACCTCGGTGACCGGCCAGACCGTGACCGGGGCTGCCCGGGCCGGCAACGTCATCAACTACGCGGTGACCGGTCTCGCGCCGTCCACCGCCCTGACCGCAACACTGCGCGCGGCCGACGGCACCGGAACGGCCGAAGGCTCCGGCACGGGCACGACCGACGCCGCCGGAGCCGGCACCGGAACGCTCACGGTGCCCAGCGGCGCCACCACGGGAGCACGTACCGTGGCGGTCTCGGACGGGACCAACACGGTCTCCGTCCCGATCACGATCCTCGGCTCGCCGGGCATCGCGATCACCCCCAGCGGTGGCGGCTCCGGCACCGTGGTGACGGTCACCGGCACCAACTGGAACCCGGGCAGCACCGTCACGATCGGCGGTTACAAGGCGCTCACCGGCGCCCCGCCGCCGCCCGCGACGAGCGACCCGGCAACGACGGCCACGGCCGGCGCCACCGGCGGGATCAACGCCACCTTCACCGTCACCGACAGCACCACCGCGTACGTCGGCGCGCAGTCCGGCGCCCTGTTCGCAATCTCCGCGTGGACCGGGTCGGCTGACTCGTGCACCGCCAAGACCGGCTCGGCCACGACCGGCAACTGCACCCTGTCGTACAACCTGTCGGAGACCGTGACCGCCGGAAACCTGTCGATGGCTCGCGCCCCCGGCACCGGCAACATCCCGTTCTCCGGCGTCACCGTCGGCGGCAGCGTGCAGACGGCGACGGGCAACCTGTCGACCGTCACGGTGACCGACCACCGGGGCAGCACCTTCGGGTGGAGCCTCGTCGGCACGGTCACCGACTTCACCGGCACCCCGGGCGGAACCATCGCCAAGAGCAACCTGTCCTGGACACCGGCCTGCGTCGACACCGCCGGCGCGACCAACGCGGTCACCGCGGTGGCCGGTACCCCGGGCACGGTCGACGCGGCGACGCTCTGCTCCGCACCGACCAGTGCCACCGGTACGGGCGGCAGCTTCGACGCCTCAGCCGGGCTGACCCTCTCCGTGCCGGCCAACCAGCTCGCCGGTACCTACGCCGCGACCCTCACGCTCACCCTGAGCTGAGGACCGCCTCGAGGTGGGGGCGGTCGGCCGAGCCGGCCGCCCCCACACCGACCAGTCGAAGGGTGGAACCGCGTGCGTCACCCCCTCTGGCCACGCCGCCTCCGCACCGGCGCGGCAGCGCTCGCCGCCGCCGTCGCCGCTGTCACGCTGACCGTCGTCCCGATCGGGCCGGCCGCGGCGGCGGACAACGGCGAGTGGGCCGTCGTGCCCACCCCGCCGGCCAACGCCGGAC
>NZ_QGSY01000091.1 GCF_003857035.1 Micromonospora arida | reverse complement strand
CCACCGAGGCGCGTTTCTACCCGTCGTACGACGGGTAGAAACGCGCCTCGGTGGGACGGGCACGCCCGGAGGCGCCCCGATCGGGGCCGGGCACCGACGCGCGCCCGGCGCTGCGGTGCAGGTACGGATGCGGAACGCCGGCAGACGAGGTCGCGGACATGTAACTCAGGGTACGTAGCGGGAGCCACTGCCGCCTTCAGGCGACACTCAGCGGCAGGCGGTACGCGAAAATCTGGTTACCCTAGCCGCGACCGGAAGTACTCGATCGTGCGTCGCAGGCCATCTTCGGGCGCGACCGACGGCTCGTATCCGAGCAGTTCACGAGCGAGCGTGAGATCCGGTCGGCGCATCTCCGGGTCATCCGAGCTGCGGGTGACATAGGTCACCTTCGAGGTGCTGTCGGAGAGCGACACGATCAACTCGGCGAGTTGCCGCATGGTCAGCTCGTGCTCGGTGCCGCAGTTGACCGGGCCCGTCTCGGTCGAGTCGAGCAGCAGCAGGATGCCGCGCACCAGATCCTCGACGAAGCAGATGGACCTGGTCTGGTTACCCGTGCCGTGCACGGTGATCGGCTCGCCGCGCAGCGCCTGGGAGATGAAGGTGGGGATGGCGCGGCCGTCGTCCGGGCGCATCCGCGGGCCGTACGTGTTGAAGATCCGGACGATCGCCGCGTCGAGCCCGCGGTAGCGGTGGTACGCCATCGTCGCGGCCTCGGAGAAGCGCTTGGCCTCGTCGTAGACGCTGCGGACCCCGATCGGGTTGACGTTGCCCCAGTAGGTTTCCCGCTGCGGGTGCTCCTTGGGGTCTCCGTACGCCTCGGAGGTGGAGGCCATCAGGAACCGGGCGCCGTCGGCGGCCGCGCGCTCCAGCAGGTGCAGGGTGCCGACCGAGCCGACCCGGAGGATCTCCACAGGCAACTGGGCGAAGTCGGTGGGGCTGGCCGGAGAGGCCATGTGCAGGATCGCGTCGAACCGCTCGGCCAGCGCCGGGTGGTGGGTCGGCAGGCCTTCGGAGATGTCCGCTTCGACGAGGGTGAAGGTCGGCCGATCCAGCAGGTGGGCGACGTTCTCCTTGGAGCCGGTCACGAAGTTGTCCAGCGCCACCACCGTGCAGCCTCGGGCGATCAGGGCGTCCACCAGGTGTGACGGGACGAAGCCAGCTCCGCCGGTGACGAGGACGCGGTGATCGGGACCAAAGCGCTCAGCAACCTTCATGCCGCTCAGCCTACCGACCGCCGAATTCGCGGAAGGGGTCCCCTGTTGACGTCGCACGTCAACAGGGGACCCCCGACAGGTGCCGTGATCAGTGGGCGCCAGCGCCGGTGAGGGCGCGCACCTCCAGCTCCGCGTACTTGTCCTCGTCGTGCTCCTTGGAGATGACAGTGCCGATCCACCCGCAGAGGAAACCGAACGGGATGGAGAGGATGCCCGGGTTGGACAGCGGGAACCACTGCCAGTCGTGGTCCGGGAACATCGAGGTCGCCGCACCGGAGACCACCGGCGAGAAGAACACCAGCAGCACGGCCGAGAGCAGCCCGCCGTAGATCGCCCACACCGCGCCGGAGGTGTTGAACCGCCGCCAGAAGAGGCTGTAGAGGATCGCCGGCAGGTTGCCCGAGGCGGCGACCGCGAAGGCCAGCGCCACCAGGAACGCCACGTTGAGGTTCTGCGCGTAGATCGACAGGGCGATCGACACCGCGCCGATACCCAGGGCGGAGATCCGGGCGACCCGCACCTCCTGCCGCTCCGACGCCTCACCCTTCTTCAGCACGTTCGCGTAGAAGTCGTGCGCCAGGCTGGACGACGAGGCCAGCGTCAACCCGGCGACCACCGCGAGGATGGTGGCGAAGGCGACCGCTGCGATGATCGCCAGCAGGGCTGCCCCACCCAGTTCACCGCCGAAGAAGTCGATGCCGAGCGCTTCGGCCAACTGCGGCGCGGCGGTGTTGCCGGCCTTGTCCTGTGCCGTGATCGCCTGGCTGCCCACCAGCGCCGCCGCACCGAAGCCGAGCGCCAGGGTGAGCAGGTAGAAGGTGCCGATGATGCCGATCGCCCAGAGCACGCTCTTGCGGGCCGCCTTCGCGGTCGGCACCGTGTAGAAGCGGATCAGGATGTGCGGCAGACCGGCGGTGCCGAGCACCAGGGCGATGCCCAGGGACAGCAGATCCACCTTGTTGTAGAAGGTCTGTGTCGAGTTGCCGGCGACCTCGACGCCGTACCGGAGCCCGGGTTCGAGGAACGCGCTGCCCTTGCCGGAGGCGGCGGCCGCCTGGCCGAGCAGCTCCGACAGGTTGAAGTTGAACTTCGCCAGCACCAGGATGGTCATCAACAGCGCACCGCCCATGAGCAGGAACGCCTTGACGATCTGCACGTAGGTGGTGCCCTTCATGCCACCCACGGTCACGTAGATGATCATCAGCGTGCCGACCATGATGATGGTGGCCACCTTCGCGGTGTCCGCGTCCATGCCGAGGAAGGTCGTCCCCGGCCGGATGCCGAGCAGCAGCGCGACCAGCGCGCCGGCGCCGACCATCTGGGCGAGCAGGTAGAAGATCGACACCGTGATGGTGGAGACCGCCGCCGCCGTACGCACCGGACGCTGACGCATCCGGAAGGCCAGCACGTCCGCCATCGTGTACCGGCCCGAGTTCCGCAGCAGCTCCGCGACCAGCAGCAGGGCCACCAGCCAGGCGACCAGGAAGCCGATCGAGTAGAGGAAGCCGTCGTAGCCGTACAACGCGATGATGCCGGCGATGCCGAGGAACGAAGCGGCCGACATGTAGTCGCCGCCGATCGCCATGCCGTTCTGGAAGCCGGAGAAGGACCGGCCGCCCGCGTAGAAGTCGGTCGCTGTCTTGGTCTGCCGGCTGGCCCAGATGGTGATGCCCAGGGTCACCGCGACGAAGACCAGGAAGAGCGTGATGGTCAGGTTGCGGGCGGTGTGATCGCCCGCCTCAGCCGCGAGGAACGTCTCAACCGCGAGGACCTTGCTCATGGGTCACCTCCCCGATCTCGGCGCGGATCCGGTCCGCGATGGGGTCGATCTTCCGGTCCGCGTACCGGGAGTAGAGCCAGGCGATCAGGAACGTGGAGACGAACTGGAGCAGGCCGAAGACCAGTGCGACGTTGATGTTGCTGCCGAACAGCTTCGTGCCCATGAAGTCCCGGGCGTACGCGGAGAGAATGACGTAGAGCGCATACCACAGGAAGAACGCGACGGTCATTGGGAAGACGAAGCCGCGCAGCGCACGCCGCAGCCCGGCGAACTCGTCCGACCGTTGTACGGCCAGGTACTTGTCCGACTGGGAAGCAGCCGGAGCGGGTGTGTCCGTGGACATCTGTGGATCACCACCTTCACAGGCGTCAGAGGAGTTTCGCGCACCGTAAAGAGCGCACTCCCCGGCAGGGAAGGCTGAGATCGACGCCGGTCGGCGAGTGCGCCGAGCGGTTGCCTGGCTGCGCCAAGTGACTCAGGTCACTGCGATGATCGGTCGCCCCTGGCGAGGCGCCCGTTCAGGCCGGCAGCTCGTGGTAACGACCGCGGTAGTGCAGCAGCGGGGTGGCCTCCTCGGCCAGGTTGACCGCCTCGATCGTGGCCTCGACCAGCAGCCCCCAGCCGTACTCCCGGGCGGTGTCCAGCCGGCACCCGGCCCAGCCGCCGGCGTCCGCTGGAACCGGCCCGTACGGCGTCTCGTTCCACGCGCCGGTCGCGAAGAGCCCGCCCGGGGCGGGGAAGAGGCCGGCGAACCGGTCGGCGAGTTGCCGGTGTGGCGGGCCGAGCGGCGTGACGGCGAACCGACCCGACTCCTCGACGGCCGCCCAGAGGTCGGACTCCGGGTCGATCAGCCCGAGCAGCCGGTCCGGTTCCCCCTCGGCCACGAGGGTGGACGAGACGGTCAGCCCGGCCGGACCGGGCGCCGTCCAGAGGGTCACCGGTGCGGCGAGGCGACCACGCAGCCGGCGTACCGGCGACCGTTGCCCGGTCGGCACCGCGAACGGATCGGTGTGGTGGATCTCGGCACCCGGCTCATGATTCACGTGAAACATTGTGCCGCCCCGGACCCTCGCCCAACCAAGGAAGCGCTCGTGCAGGTCGGCGGGGCGCCCGTTGAGCCGGGCGAGCTGATCGCCCGCCTCCGCCATCATCGTGCCCAGGTAGACCAGCAGCCCCACCCGGTCGTCCCGGTACTCGGCGAGCAGCGCCAGCCGCGCCGGCTGGCACGGCCAGAGCGCGCCACAGCCACGGCACCGCCAGAGCGGCCGCATCGGCAGGTGCGGCCGGCTCACCGTGGCTCTCCGGCCGTCCGGGGCGGTGAAGTGGCCCGACTGCGGCGCGCTCCGATCGGCGGAAGGCAATTCCCGGGTGACCGTGATGCCTCTGGGTCATATTGATGCCTCACAGGCATCACGCTCGCGGTGGCACGCCGGTCCCCGGCGCGATGCGCCGCACGGTCGCTTGCATGGTCTGAGGTCCGATCCGCTGGCCGGGCCACGTTTTTCACCAGCGACCGCCGTTCGCGCGCCAGGTCTGCGCGGGTGTCAGCCAACCGGCCCGGCCTGGTCGCGGCAGGGCGACCGTCGGCCAGTTCGCCCACCCGGGTGCTCGATTCGGCGGGCCTGCCGACCGCTCCGATCCGGTCGCGCCCGGCACGGCCGCCGGTGCCACAACCTTCTTCTTCCGGTACGACCACCGCGCCCCGTTCCTGCCAGTGATGAATCGGAACATGGCTCATCTCCTCCCGGTCGACGAGGGCCGCCCCGGCCGGGGGATGACCGGGGCGGCCGGAACGCAGGACCCAGTCGCCGGGACGTCGCCTCCACCGGCCGGGCCGCGTGCTCTCCACCCTGGACGGAGAGGAGCGAACAGGGGAGGATGCCAGGGCTTACTACGTAGCGCGATCACGTACTTACCGGAGAGGTAAGGATGAACGTCGAGATGTGGGTACGGGCGCTGAAGGCCGCCCGAGCCGGTGCCGAGGTGTCCCAGGAGGCTTTGGCGACCCTCACCAAGTGGAGTCCATCCACGGTGGCCGCCATCGAGACCGGCCGGCGTCGACCGACCATGGAGTTCGCGGTCGCCGCCGACGAGGCCCTCGCCACCGGCGGCCTTCTCGCCGAGTTGTTGATCGCAGCCGATCGGCAGCGGCTGCCGACCTGGTTCGTGCCATGGCGCAACCATGAGGAGCAGGCGATCAGGCTCTGCGAATTCGAACCGTGTTTGATTCCGGGCCTCCTGCAAACCGAGGACTATGCCCGCGCGGTCATTTCCGCTGGTGGCCTGAATCCCACCAAGTTGGTGGATGAGCTGGTCACGGTCCGGATGGAACGACAGCAGTTGTGGCAGCGGGCAGAGTCGCCGCAATGCGTCTTCGTCCTGGACGAGACGGCTCTACGCCGCCCGGTCGGCGGGCCGGCGGTACTGGACGCTCAGCTCGGTCGGCTGATGGAACTCGCCGTCATGCCGAGCGTCAGGCTGCACGTCGTGCCGCTCGACGCCGGAGCGCACGTCGGATTGACCGGCGGCTTTCTGCTCGCTGAACTGCCCGACGGGGAACGAGTCACCTATGTCGAGGACGTTGCTCGTGGGCACGTCATCGACGACCCGGACGTCGTCCGTCTGATTGGTCGGAAATGGGATAGCCTGCTCGGCGAAGCATTCTCCACAAGCGCCTCGCTGGATCTGATCCGGAAGCTGAAGGTGACGCCATGACCCTTGCTCAACCCCGCTGGCGGACGTCGACCAGGTCTGGCGACACGGGCGGTGCCTGCGTCGAGGTGGCGGACAACCTGCCCGGCGTCGTGCTGGTCCGGGACAGCAAGGACCGTTCCGGCCCAACCCTCACCTTCGCCCCGGCCGCCTGGCGCGGCTTCGTGGCCGACGCCGCCCAGGCCCCTGGCCGACGCGTCGGCTAGCGGCGCGGTGTGACCGTGGCCAGCAGCTCCGGTTGACGTCGGTCCAGCACGTCACCGGCCAGGTACGCGCCGAGTAGCGCCGCGCCGAGCCCGTACGCTGCGCCGACCGGCAGGGCCAGCCAGAGCCACGCGTCACCGAACAGCGCGGCGGCCACCACCATCGGCACCGCGGCAACCGCCGAGGCGAGCATGGCCAGCAGGGTGAGCAGCCCTTTCGTCAGGCCCGCGCCGCTGTTCATCGCGAACGGGTTGCTCGTCTCCGGCAGCGAGTACGCCCCGAGCACCGAAACCAGGCTGTTCACCGCCAGCCCGGCGCCGTAGGTGGCGACCAGGCTGCCGATCGTGAGCCCGATCCAACCCGGGTGACCGATCAGCACCGACAGCACCACCCCGACGACCGCCAGCATCGGCAGCACGTACAGCGAGAAGGCCGTCATCCGGGCCCGCAGCTCGACCCGGCCGGACACCCCGGCCACCACGTTCGCGGCGTACGCGCTGCCGTCGAAGCCGAACTGGTTGGCCAGCGTGACGGCGGCGAGCACGCCGACGAAGAGCATGGAGATGGTGACCAGCACCGGTGAGCTGTCGTTGGCAGCCGTCGTGAACCCCTCCTCGCCCATGGCCGCGAAGTCCCCGCCGGTAACGTTGATCATCACTGGCACGAAGATGCCGACCACCGCGATCGTGATCAGGTTGGCCCGGCGGCGAGCGTCCCGCCACCAGTAGCGGGCCTCCCGGGCGACCAGGGCACCGAACTGGTCCCGGCGGGCCCAGCCGGCGACCCGGGGAAACAGTTGGGCGACCGCGCCACCGGCAACTCCGCGTCGCACCGGAGCCTTACCGGCGCTCGCCGCACCCACCATCGCCGACTCGAGCGACCGGGACCACCAGGCCAGCAGGGCGCCCAGCGCCGCCACCGTGATCAGCAACTTGACCGGTGCCGCCCACACCCGCCCCTGGGCCACGTCGATGCCGGCGGTCCACGGGGCGCCCAACGGCGTCCAACCGATCACGGTCGCCACGCCGGCCAGCCGGTCCCAGTCCGCCTCGCGCAGCGCGGCGAGGCCGAAGATCTGCAACGGGCCGAGCAGCGCGGCCGTCACCGCCAGCAGCACGGCCGCCAGGTCGCGGACCCGTCGGGACCGCAACATGGTGGCGAAGGCGCTGGTCACCGCCCGGCTGGCGGCTACACAGAGCAGCAACCCGGCAAGCACACCGACGACGGAGACCAACCCCGCCGACCAGCCACCCAACGACCAGGCGGTCAGCACCAGCCCGGACGACGCGATGAGCACCGCCAGCACCGGCACGCTGATCAGGGCCGCCACGAACAGGCCGGTCACCAACGTGCGCCGGGGCAGCGGCAGCAGCGCGAACCGGGCCGGGTCGAGTGTCTCGTCCACACCGAAGAAGACCAGTGGCAGCAGCAGCCAACCGAGCACCAACAGCCCGCCACCCGCCGCCGCGACCAGCACCGCGTACTCGCCGTTGCCGGTCAGGCCCGGCGCGGCGAAGAGGAAGAAACCGCTGGCGGCGAACCAGAGGCCGAGCAACGCGCCGCCGATGAACAGGGCGATCCGCCAGCCCTGGCCTCGAAAGTTGTTGCCCATCACCCGCAGCTTGAGCCGCACGAAGTGGCGAGCGGAGACCGAGCGTACGGGGGCGGCGGGGGTGGCGTCCGCGCTCACCGGGAGAGCCACGACAACTCCTCGCCGGTCGCGGTGCGCCCGCCGACCACCTCGACGAAGACCTGCTCCAGGGAGCGACCGCCACGGACCTCGTCGATCGTCCCGACCCGCTTGATGACCCCCTGGGCCAGGATCGCCACGTGCGAGCAGAGCCGCTCGACGACCTCCATCACATGACTGGAGAACACCACGGTGCCGCCACCGGCCGCGTACCGGGTGAGGATGTCCCGGATCAGCGCGGCAGAGACCGGGTCGACCGCCTCGAACGGCTCGTCCAACACCAGCACCCGAGGGCCGTGCAGCAGCGCGCAGGCCAGGCCGATCTTCTTCTTCATGCCTGCCGAGTAGTCCACCACCAGGGTCCGACCGGCGTCGCCGAGCGCCAGCACGTCCAGCAGCTCGGCAGCCCGCTGGTCGACCACCGCCGGGTCCATCCCGCGCAACAACCCGTTGTACGCCAGCAGCTCCGCCCCGGTCAGCCGGTCGAACAACCGGACCCCGTCGGGCATCACGCCGAGCAGCCGCTTCGCGGTGACCGGGTCCTGCCAGACGTCGTGCCCGAGCACCCAGGCCGAGCCGGCGTCCGGTCGCAACAACCCGACCGCCATCGACAGGGTGGTCGTCTTGCCGGCGCCGTTCGGGCCGAGCAGGCCGTAGAAGGAACCGGCGGGGACGTCCAGGTCGACGCCGGCCACCGCGATCGTGCCGTCGAACCGCTTGGCCAGGCCACGCAGTGCGAGCGCGGGGTGCTCAACAGTCATGCGCCGACGTTATCCGCCGATCGCCAGTTATGCCGTCCGGCGACGGACGGACCCGCGATCATCCCCGAGGCGGACGAGCCTGATGCAACCGGACGCCGTGCTCGCGGGTGACAGAGGCAGGAGCGACACGGGGAGGGGCATTGAACACAGATGACGGCTTCGAGGAGTTCTACCGAGCCAGCAGGCACCGGGTCGTCACCGTGCTGTACGCGCTCGGTGGCGACATCCATGAGGCGCAGGACGCCGCACAGGAGGCGTACGTGCGGGCCTGGCAGCGCTGGCGGCGCATCAGCGAGTACGACGACCCTGAGGCGTGGGTGTACGTCGTGGGACACCGCCTCCTTCAGAATCGTTGGCGGAAGATCCGGAACGGGATCACCGCCCATCGGCGGAATGGTCCGGTGACCGCGGTCGGGCCACCATCGGAGAACACCGTCGCGCTGGTCGCCGCGTTACGCCAGTTACCGACGGACCAACGCGAGGCGATCGTCCTGCACCACCTCGCGGATCTCTCGGTCGCGGACATCGCGACGCGGACTGCCGTGCCGGTCGGCACTGTCAAGGCCCGGCTCGCCCGAGGGCGCAAGGCCCTCGCACCTCTGCTCGGCACCACCCTCCCCGAGGAGGTCAGCAATGCCTGATCAGCCCTTCGTGCACCTGTTCCACGACACCGAGCACCTGAGCTGGGCCCCTACCGAGCAGGTGCGGGAGCGCGGCCGGCGGCGGACCCGTCAGACCAGAATCGCGGCGGCGCTCGCCGCAGTGGTGGCGGTGGCGGTGGTGGCCACCGGGGCGGTGGCGCTGGCCGGCGGCCGGGAGGGGGCGCCGACGCCGGTGCTGCCGGCGACCGGATCACCCACCC
>NZ_QGSY01000341.1 GCF_003857035.1 Micromonospora arida | reverse complement strand
GGGCGGGGGTTAGGTGTTGAAGCGGTTCTGGACGGCGGCGCGGGTGGGCATGGCGGTCGCGCCGCCCGGGAATTCGCAGACCAGGCCGGCAACCCGCAGCGCGAAGGCGACCCGGTCGGTCCAGCCCGACGGGTCCTCCGGCTCACCGTCGACGAGCAGGTCGGCGATCAGCGCGGCCATCACGGAGTCACCCGCGCCGGTGGCGTCGATCGCGTTGACCTTGGGGACCGGCACCCGGACCGGATCGGCGTCGGCGGCGGCCAGCACCGCGCCGGCCGCGCCGAGCGTCACCACCACAGTGGCCGCCCCCAATTCACGCAGGTACGCCGCCACCCCCTCGACCGGCTCACCGGGATAGAGCAGCACCGCGTCGGCGGCGCTCAGCTTGACCAGGTGCGCGCCGGCGGCGAACTCGGCCACCACCTCGCGCAGCCCTTCCAGCGCGGCCGGCCCGTTCAGCAGCCGGGGACGTACGTTCGGGTCGAAGACCCGCAGGCCGGTGGCGAGCCCCCAGGCCCGGCGGGCGGCGGCCAGCGTGTCGGGGCGGAGCAGCACGATCGAGCCGCAGTAGAGCACGTCGGCGCCCTCCAGCAGCGCCAGGTCGAGATCGTCGGGGCCGAGCAGCCCGTAGGAGGCCGGCTCGCCGTAGAAACGGAAGTCCGGCTCCGGCCCGGCGTACGTGACCACCGCGAGTGTGGTCGGCGCCGGGACCGTGATCGCACCGGCCACCCCGACGTCGGCAGCGGTGAGGAAGGCCCGGATCCGGCCGCCCAGCGCGTCGTCACCGAGTGAGCCGACGAACTGTGCCGCACCGCCGAGTCGGGCCACCCCGACGGCGACGTTCAGTGGCCCGCCGCCGATGGCCTGCCGATAGACCCGTTCCCCGTCGAGTTCGCTGTCGAGCAGGTCGACGAGCGCTTCACCGAGCACCACCGCGTATCCCATGCCGATCCTCTCGTCGTCGCCACCGGCCGCCGATCGCCGAGCCGATCTCCGTGGCACCAGGCTGGCACAGCGCACGGCCCGATGGGCGCCGAAGGCCACGCACCGACGGGCGCGCTACCCCGGCTGGTGGATCGGCCCGTCGAGCACCGCGAGGGGGCGACCGGTGCCGCCCCACCGGGCCGCGACGATCTGCGCGGCCACACTCACGGCGGTCTCCTCGGGGGTACGACCACCGAGGTCCAACCCGATCGGTGAGGCGAGCCGGGCGAGCTGCACCGGGCTGAGCCCCGCCTCGCTCAGCAGCTTGTGTCGCTCGTCGTGGGTGCGTCGTGAGCCCATCGCGCCGACGTACGCCAGCGGGTGGCGCAGCGCCAGCTCCAGCAACGGCACGTCGAACCTGGGGTCGTGGGTGAGCACGCACAGCACCGTCCGCTCGTCGAGCCGATCAGCCGCCAACTCGGTACGCAGGTAGCGGTGCGGCCACTGCACCACGACCTCGTCCGCCTCGGGAAAGCGCCGCGCGGTGGCGAAGACCGGCCGGGCGTCGCAGACGGTGACCCGGTAGCCGAGGAACGCGCCGATCCGGGCCACCGCGGCGGCGAAGTCGATCGCCCCGAAGACGATCATCCGGGGCGGGGTGGCGTACGCGGTCACGAAGAGGCTGATGCCGCCGCCTCGGCGCTGCCCGTGGTACCCGTACCGGAGCATGCCGCTGCGCCCGGCGGCGAGCAGCCCGAGGGCGTCGGCGCTGGCGGCGTCGTCGAGCCGGTCGTCGCCGAGCGAGCCGACGGACCGCTGGCCGGTCAGCACCAGCCGCCGGCCGAGCCGCCGGGCCGGGTCGGTCGGTCCGGTGCTGGGAGAACTGCCGGCGTCGGTGGGTGGATCGTCGTTGACGTCGGCGGCCACGCAGGTGACGATCGCCGCCGGGTGGCCGCTGCGGCGGGCGGCGGCGACCGCGTCCAGCGCCGCCAGGGCGCTCGCGTCGACGCGCTCCACGAACACGTCGAGGAGGCCGCCGCAGGTCAGGCCCACGGTGTACGCGTCGTCGTCGCTGATCCCGTAGCGGCACAGCTCGGGTTGGCCGGTGTCGAGCACACGGCGGGCCCGTTCGTAGAGATCGGCCTCGACGCAGCCGCCGGAGACGCTGCCGATGACCGTGCCGTCGGTGGTGACCACCATGGCGGCACCGGGTGGCTGCGGGGCGGAGTGCCAGGTGGCCACCACGGTGGCCAGCGCGGTCGGCTCGCCGTCGCGGCACCGGCGGTGCACCTCGTCGAACACGTCCGGCACCGGCTGCCGCCTCTCCGTTCCCGCTCCCCGTACGCAGGATATGGCGTCCAGCCGCGACCGGCGGGTCTTCTCATGCATCGAGGAAGACCTATTGCGCTCGGCCGCCGCGGCGTGGTGGGATGACGCGTACCGGGCGGTGCGAGGGCTGCGGCACCGCCGGTTGCCGGGTTGGTTAGACGCGAGGGCACCGGTCCAGGACAGGACCGTCGACGGCGCACGTCCACTGGCTGTTTTCCGCCGGGGCACGTCGCCGTGATCGTCGCACCGCTCACGACAGCGGGGCGATCACGCCACATCCCACCCGATTGCGGCGGGGCGGCTCAGCCAGCGCCCCTCGCGAGTCAGGAGAACCCGTGAACCGTTCCCGTATGGCCGCGTTGCTCACCGCGGCCATGACCCTCGCGCTCGGCGCTGTCGCCCTGGCATCCACTCCACAGCCGGCCGCCGCGCACGGCGCGGCGATGACGCCCGGCAGCCGCACCTACCTGTGCTGGCAGGACGGCCTCAGTACGACCGGTGAGATCAGGCCGACCAACCCCGCGTGCTCCGCCGCCGTGGCCCAGAGCGGGACGAACTCGCTCTACAACTGGTTCAGCGTGCTGCGCTCCGACGCTGGCGGCCGGACCACCGGCTTCATCCCGGACGGGCAACTGTGCAGCGGCGGGGCCACGGGTTTCCGCGGCTACGACCTGCCCCGCACCGACTGGCCGCTGACCCACCTGACCGCCGGGGCACGGTTGGACTTCAAGTACAGCAACTGGGCGCACCACCCGGGCACGTTCTACTTCTACGTGACGAAGAACAGTTGGAGCCCGACCCGGGCCCTGGCCTGGAGTGACCTGGAGGAGCCGTTCCTGACGGTGACCAACCCGCCGCAGCGCGGCTCGGTCGGCAGCAACGACGGGCACTACTACTTCAGCGGCAACCTGCCCTCGGGCAAGAGCGGCCAGCACATCATCTACTCCCGCTGGGTCCGCTCGGACTCACAGGAGAACTTCTTCGGCTGCTCCGACGTGGTCTTCGACGGTGGCAACGGCGAGGTGACCGGCATCCGGGGTGGCACGACGTCGCCGACCCCCACGCCGACCACGCCGACGCCGGGTCCGACCGACCCGCCGCCGACCACCACCCCGCCGCCGGCCGGTGGCGCCTGCACGGCCAGCTACAAGGTGACGGGTTCCTGGCAGGGTGGCTTCCAGGGCGATGTCACGATCACGAACAACGGCAGTTCGGCGTTGTCCGGCTGGACCGCAAGCTGGACCTGGCCCAACGGGCAGGCGATCAGCCAGATCTGGGGCGCGACACAGACGTCGTCCGGCTCGTCCGTCACGGCGACGAACGTGGCCTACAACGGCACTATCGCGCCGTCGGGGACCGCGACGTTCGGCTTCCTGGCCAGCTCCACAGGAACCAACAGCTCCCCCACGGTGAGTTGCGCCGGCCGCTAAGGCCCAACCCCGGCTAGATGATCAAGAGGTTTGCGTCACCTGGAGCAACTCGGGTGACGCAAACCTCTTGATCAATGTTGGAGACGTTGGGCCGGGTCAGCGGACCATGGAACCGACCACCGGCTTCGTGAGCAGGGCGGACTGGTTGCGCTGGATGCCCGGGTCGAGGGTCTTGGCCACGAAGATCGCGTGCCAGATGCAGAAGATCAGCACCGTCCACACCTTGCGGGAATGGTCGGCCTCCTCCCGCTTGTGCTCGTCGAGCAGGCGCAGCGCGTACGACAGGTCGAGCAGGTCACCCGCACCCGAGGTGCTGAGCACGTGCCGGGCCCACTCGTACATCTCGCCACGCAGCCAGACCCGGGTGGGGGTCGGGAAGCCGAGCTTCTTGCGGTTGACGATGGCCGGCGGCACGACACCCTGCAACGCCTGCCGCATCGCGTACTTGGTGGCGTCGGAGCGCGGCGGCAGCTTCAGATCGACCGGAATCTTCGCCGCGACGTCGAAGACCTCCCGGTCGAGGAACGGCACCCGCACCTCCAGCGAGTGCGACATCGAGATCCGGTCGGCCTTGACCAGGATGTCGCCGCGCAGCCAGGTGTAGAGGTCGACGTACTGCATCTTGGTGACGTCGTCCAGCTCGGTGCACTCGGCGTAGATCGGGGCGGTGACGTCCGTGTAGCGCACCGAGGGGTCGTAGCGGCGCATCAGGTGCTGCTTCTCCTCCTCGGTGAACATCCGGGCGTTGCCGTAGTAACGCTCCTCGATCGGGGTGGTGCCACGCTCCAGGAAGCTCTTGCCCTTGACCCCCTGCGGGATCGCCTTGGAGACCGCGCGCAGCCCCTTCTGCACACCACCGGGCAGACCGTTGACGGTGCCCAGCGACAGCGGCTCCCGGTAGATCGTGTAACCGCCGAAGAACTCGTCCGCGCCCTCACCGGAGAGCACCACGGTGACGTGCTCGGCGGCCTTCTTTGCCACGAAGTAGAGCGGCACCAGCGCCGGGTCGGCCACCGGGTCGTCCAGGTGCCAGACGATCTTCGGCAACGCGTCGATCATGTCCTGCGGACCGATCTTGGTGGGGATCGTGGTGACGTCCAGGTGCCGGGCCGAATCCTGGGCGACGTCGATCTCCGAGTAACCCGGCACGTCGTAGCCGACGGTGAAGGTGAGGATGTTCGGGTTGAACTCCCGCGCCAGCGCCACCACCGCGGTCGAGTCGATGCCACTGGACAGGAACGAGCCGACCGGCACGTCGGAGCGCATGTGCATGCGCACGCTCTCCCGCAGCGTCTCGCGGATCTCGTGGTAGAGCTTCTGCTCGTCGTCGACCGGCGCCGGCCGGAACACCGGCCGGTACCACCGGCGTACGTCGATCCGGCCGCCCGGGGTCCAGTTCAGGTACTCCCCGGAGCCGATCCGGCTGATGCCCTTGTGCAGGGTGCCGGGCTCGGGGACGTACTGCAGGGTCAGGTAGTGGCTCAGATTCGCCGTGTCGACGCCCGCGTCGCCCTGGTAGTTGCTGTGGGCGAACGGCAGCAGCGCCTTCTTCTCCGAGGCCAGGTAGAGGCCGTCGGCGGTCTCCAGGTAGTGCATCGGCTTGATGCCGAAGTAGTCGCGGGCACCGAACGCCCGGCGCTCCTGCCGGTCCCAGATGACGAAGGCGAACATGCCCCGAAGTCGGGTGAGCACCTGCTCACCCCAGAAGTGGTAGCCCGCGACGATCACCTCGCCGTCACCGGCGGTGGCGAACTGGGCACCGAAGTTTCTGATCAACTCCTCGCGCAGCTCGATGTAGTTGTAGATCTCGCCGTTGAAGGTCAGCAGGTAACGGCCGTTCGCGTAGGGCAGTGGCTCGTGGCTCGACGCGACGTCGATGATGGCCAGCCGCTTGTGGGCGAACACGCCGTCCGCGTACCGGCCGGAGGCGTCGCCGACCACCTCGACCCCGGTCTCGTCGGGGCCGCGGTGGTGCAGGCATTCCAACGCTCCGGCGATGTGGTCGCGATGGGCGGCGGCGTTGCCGTTCGCGCTGAAGAAGGCCAGAAGTCCGCACATGGTGGCCATCTTTCCACGCGCGCTGTCGGCCCTTGCAGCCGTCCGTCGATCCACCCGACTCCCAGGGGGCGTTACCGCCAACCGGACGCGCGGTACCGTCGGGACCAGCAACGAAGCGGAGGGAGCGGCGCAATGACCGAGGGACAGACCGACGGTACGCCGACGGACGGTACGGAATCGCACGATCCGGACTTCCCGGAGGCGTTCCTGTCCTTCATGCGGCAGGGTTGGAGCGACACCGCGCTCCCCGTGACGCCCCGCCCGGAGACGCCCAACTACGCCAAGCGGCGGGCGGCCCTCTCGGCGGCCTTCCCCGGCGAGACGCTGGTGATCCCCACCGGCACCGAAAAGGTCCGGGCCAACGACACCGACTACCCGTTCCGGCCGGGCAGCGACTTCGCCTACCTGACCGGCGACCACGACGCCGACAGCGTGCTGGTGCTGCGCCCGAACGGCTCGGGGCACGACGCGACGCTGTACATGCGGCCCCGGTCCTCCCGCGAGACCGACGAGTTCTTCCGCAGCCGCAACGGCGAGCTGTGGGTGGGCCGGCGGCACACCCTCGGCGAGAAGTCGACCGAGCTGGGCCTGCCCACCGCCGACCTGACCGGCCTGGAGGCGACGCTCGCCGACCTGGCTCCGGGACGTACCCGGGTGTTGCGCGGTTTCGACGCCCAGGTGGACGCGGCCGTCCGCCCCTACGACGGGCCCCGCACCGAGGGCCAACCGGCCCGGGACCGTGAGCTGGCCATCGCCATCTCGGAGATGAAGCTCGTCAAGGACGAGTGGGAGATCGGCCAACTCCAGGAGGCGATCGACGCCACCGTACGCGGCTTCGAGGACGTCGCCCGGATCCTGCCGGCCGACCGGGCGGTCTCCGAGCGGCTGCTGGAGGGCGTCTTCGCGCTGCGGGCCCGCCACGACGGCAACGACGTCGGGTACAGCTCGATCGTCGGCGCCGGCGAGCACGCCACGATCCTGCACTGGGTGCACAACCACGGCGCCACCCGACCGGGTGACCTGCTGCTGATGGACATGGGTGTCGAGGGCCGCAACCTCTACACCGCCGACGTCACCCGGGTCCTGCCGGTGAGCGGCCGGTTCACCGCGCTACAGCGCCAGGTCTACGACATCGTGTACGCCTCGCAGCAGGCCGGCATCGAGGCCATCCGCCCCGGGGTGAAGTTCAAGGACGTCCACCTGACCTGCATGCGGGTGCTCGCCGAGGGCCTGTCCGAGCTGGGTCTGCTGCCGGTGAGCGTGGACGAGGCGATGGACGAGAAGTCGACCGTCTACCGGCGGTGGACGCTGCACGGCTTCGGCCACATGCTCGGCATCGACGTGCACGACTGCTCCAACGCCCGCAAGGAGACCTACCGCGACGGCGCGCTGGGCGAGGGCTACGTGCTCACCGTCGAGCCCGGTCTGTACTTCCAGCCGGAGGACGAGCTGGTCCCCGCCGAGCTGCGCGGTGTAGGCATTCGCATTGAGGACGACGTGCTGGTCACCGCCACCGGCGCGGTCAACCTGTCGGCCGGGCTGCCCCGCACCTCCGACGAGGTGGAGACCTGGCTGGCCGAGCAGCGCGAAGCCGGCCCCCGCCTGCCCAGCTGAGCCGGCTGCCTGCCGGGGCTGCCGGATCAAGCCCCGCCCCTGGCCCGCCCGCCCCTGGCCCGCCTGGCCCTTTTGAGGGCTGGCGGGCCAGGGGCTCGGTCGTGATCCACTCGGCTTCCTTGAAGTCGCGCTATCCCGGCCGCTCGGACACCGCGTCTTCAAGAAAGCCGAGTGGATCACCCCCCGGCGGCGTTCAAGGTGCGGTATCCGCACGCCGTTGGGCGTGCGAGGTGTCCAGGGTGCGTATCCGCACGCCGCGACGGCGGCATCCGCGACAGCGGGACCCCACCACAGAATGACCTCGCCGCAGGTTGACCTCGCCGCAGGTTGACCTCGCCGCAGGTTGACCTCGCCGCGAGTGACCTCGCCGCAGGTTGACCTCGCCGCGGGTGACCTCGCCGCAGGCTGACCTCGCCGCGAGTGACCTCGCCGCAGGGTGACCTCGCCGCAGGCTGACATCGCCGC
The DNA here is from genome assembly GCF_003857035.1 of Micromonospora arida. Taxonomy (GTDB): domain Bacteria; phylum Actinomycetota; class Actinomycetes; order Mycobacteriales; family Micromonosporaceae; genus Micromonospora; species Micromonospora arida. Next base: position 1,552 of record NZ_QGSY01000341.1, on the reverse strand, counting down.
AGGTTGACCTCGCCGCGGGTGACCTCGCCGCAGGCTGACCTCGCCGCGGGTGACCTCGCTGCGGGTGGGCTCGCCCCAGGTTGACCTCGCTGCGGTTGACCTCGCCGCAACGTTGAAGCGTCCGGCTCAGCCCTCATCGCCCACGCCCAGCAGCGCTTTCCGCCCGACCCAACGCCCTCCGGCCCACGCCGCGCCCGATCCAACAGCGCTGACCAACCCGAGGCCGCGGGCAGGTGATCCACTCGGCTTCCTTGAAGTCGCGCTATCCCGGCCGCTCGGACACCGCGTTTTCAAGAAAGCCGAGTGGATCACCCCCGCAGGCCCAGCAACGTTCGGTGTTCGTGCTGCTCGGGTCCTTTCTGCCGGCCCGGACCGGTTGGCCGCCCTCACCCGACCTGCGCCAAATGCGTGGTTGTCTCGGATAAGTCCGCATCGCGAAGATGGTTCTCATACGGTGAGGATCAGAGGCTACAACCCATTTGTAGCTGGTCGTGGCGCCTCGGGCGGTGCGATCCCGTCTGGTAGCAGGAAAGGGCGGAAGGCTCTGATGTCCAACGACGTAACGAGTACCGACGGCGGGGCCTCGACGGCTCCGCCAACACGGCGAAGGCGGGCGCTCTGGGTCGCTGGCGTAGCCGGGCTGACCGGCGTGGTCGGCCTGGCGGCCCTCGGCGGCATCGCCGCTCGGAACGACAAGCCAAAGTCCGACCAGGTGTCCGACGCGCAGCCGTCGACCAACCGGCAGAACGTCAGCGACGACGGCGGCGCGGCCAAGGGCGGCGGTCAGGACGACGGCGGTCAGGACGACGACTGGAGCGGCGACGACTGGAGCGGCTTCGACGACCGGTCCGGCAAGGACGGCAAGGACGGCAAGGACGGCAAGGACGGCAAGGACGGCAAGGACGGCAAGGACGGCAAGGACGGCAAGGACGGCAAGCACGACGAGAAGGACCGCACCAAGCAGGTCCCGTGCGATTCCGACAAGCTGATCCAGGCGATCACGTTCGCCAACAACGAAGACGGCGGCGTGCTGGAGCTGGCCAAGGGCTGCACCTACACCCTGACTCGCAACCAGGACGGCAACGGCCTGCCGGTGATCACCGAGCACATCACCCTCAAGGGTGAGCACACCACCATCGGTCGCGAGGCCACGGCCGACTACTTCCGTATCCTCAACGTCGGCGCTGGCGGAGACCTCACCCTCAAGGGCCTGAGCATCAGGGGTGGCCAGACCCTTCGGTCCCCGGCGACCGCCGACCCGGCGACGGTCTGGGCGCCGTACTCGACCCAGGGCCGCTCGACCGTGGCCGAGCCACCGGCCGCGGCGGCGCCCGCCACGAAGCCGGCGACCGCGGACGGCGCCGGGCCAGCGGCAGCAGCGGCAGCAAAGCCGTCAGCAACCGCCGCAAAGCCGGCCACGAAGGCCGCCGCCAAGGCAGCGCCCGCCAAGGCCACCGCGAAGGCAGCGGCCCCCAAGGCCACCGCCAAGCCGGCGGCGAAAGCAGCGCCAGCCAAGACCGCAGCGGCAGCGGCAAAGGCCGCCCCGACTGCC
>NZ_QGSY01000260.1 GCF_003857035.1 Micromonospora arida | reverse complement strand
GTGCGGACAGGTACTCCAGCCGCAGGCGCGCGGCGGGTGGCCCCGAGACGGGCCGGTCGGAGGCGGGCGAGACCGGAGCGGCCGACACCGGCCGGTCCCAACCGGTAGCGGCGGGGGAGACGGGGGCTGCTGACACCGGTCGGTCCCAGCCACGGCTGGCGGGGGAGTCGGGTGCCGGCGACACCGGTCGTTCCGGTGAGGCTGGGGTGGCTGACACCGGTCGGTCCCAAGCGGGTGAGACGGGCGCTGGCGACACCGGTCGTTCCGGTGAGGCCGGGGTGGCTGACACCGGTCGGTCCCAAGCGGGTGAGACGGGTGCCGGCGACACCGGTCGTTCCGGGGAGACCGGTGGGACCGGCATGGCACGGCCGGAGGCGGGCGGCGCCGTCGCGGCCGGACGTGCCTGTCGCTCGTCGTACCGTGCCGGCGTGGCCGCCGGCCGGTCGGGCCGGGCGGCCGGCCGCGACGCGATGCCCGGCTCGGCGCCGCGGTACGGGTCTGTGGTGCGGTGCGGGTCAGGGCTGCGGTACGGGTCAGGGCTGCGGTACGGGTCCGCTGTGCGGTGCGGGTCGGGGCTGCCGTGTGGGTCGGTGCGGTGTGGGTCGGTGCGGTGTGGGTCGGGGCGGTGGCCGGGCTCCCGGGTGCGGTCCGAGGTGCGGTCCTGGCGCACCGGACCCGGTGCTGGCCAGGGCAGACTGCCGTCCGACCGTTGGCCCGGCTGTGGCCGGGGCTCGCGGTACGCGTCCTCACGAGGCGCGTCCTCGCGGTACCCGTTGTCGCGGTACCCGTCCGGGCGGGCCTGCTCGCGGGGTCGCCGATCCGGGTACGCCTCGGCGCGGGCCGCCGCCTCACGGGGCTGCTGCCGGTGCGGGTCGGTGTCAGGCCGCCGCCGGTCGTCGTCGAGGCGGGGCTGATCGGGCAGGTCCGCCTCGGGGCGACGCCGTCGTCCACCGTTGGGCGAGGGCGCTGCGCCGATCCCCTCGTCCGCGCGGTAGCGCGACTCCGGGCGGCGCAGGTCGGACTCCGGGCGGCGCAGGTCGTCGGCGGCCCGGTCCGGGTACCCGTCGGCGCGGTATCGCGTGCGGCCGTCCACGGATGCCCACGGGTCGGCCGCGTCGGCGATGCGGCCGTCGTGGTCGCGGGTGGGTCGGACGCCGTACCCGTCGCCGGTGTGCCGTTCGTAATCAGCGGCCTGTCGTTCCGGTGTGCCGCGCCGACGTGGTGTGTCGTCCGGCTCGGGCACCCAGCCGGGTTCGGGCCGGGGCGCGGGGGAGACCGGCGGCGTGCCCCGGTAACCCCGATCCCGCTCGGTGGGCTCCTGCCGGGGACGGCGGCTGTCGTACCGCTCGGAGGTGGGCTGGTCCCGGTGCCAGGCGGCTTCCCGCGCCGGCCCCCGCTCGTCGGCGGGGCGTCGGTCGGACCAGGCGGTACGTCGGTCCGACTCGGGCGAGCGGCGGTCGTCGCGGCGGGGTGGCTCGGGCAGCGGACGACGGTACGGCTCGTGGTCGTAGTGACGGGAGTCGGCGCTGTCGGACCGGCCGTGGGCGGAGGTGTCCGCCGAGCGCTCGTCGCCGCGGAGTCGGCCGTAGGCCGGTGTCTCGCCCGGCTCGTCGTCCACCCAGGAACGGCCGTGAGGTGCCTGTTCCTCCGGTGGTTCGTCGGACCAGGACCGACCGAGGTAGGTGCCGTCCGGGCGGGTGGGCGCCAGCGGTGGCACCTCGGCGCGACCGGACACCGTCGCGCGGCCGCGCGGTGGCGGCTGATGCGGCATGCCGATGTCGCCGGCGTAACGCTGGCCGGGGAACTGGGGGTGCCACTCGGTGGTCGGCTCGACCACCCAGGACGGTTCGTTCGGGTCTGACCACCGGTCGGTGTAGCGGCCGTTCATCCGTCGAGCCCGTCGCCACACCCGGCCGCTGGGCCGATTCTCGCCGGGGGTGAGGTGTCCGCAGCCGCCGTCGGGTGTCCGCTGGGCGTCCGGTCGCCGCCTGCCACGCCCCGGTGGCCGGCTCGCGTCCGCTCGCTCACGCGTTGTCACCTCGTTGCAAATTGTCGCGCTGGGGCCGCACGTGCCGGTCAGATCGCCGCTCCGGCAGGCCGTAGCTGCGGATGGAGGGTAACGGCGTGGGCTCGCTCACCGCCACTGTGGTGCCGTCCACCGGCGCAAACGTTATCCCATTGGTTTCGGACATTTGACCCTATAAGCGAATCTGACGTCGACGATACCGCACTCGAAGACCACCCGACTGCGGCGGGATCGCCGTCCTCGTTCAGGGGTGCTCCATGATGAGGACGGCGAACGTACCGGGAGCGAGCGCCTCGTAACGGTGCGGGGCGTCGCCGGGGAACGTGGCGTAGTCGCCGGGTTCGAGTTCGACCGGTGTCGCCTCGGGCCCCACCCTCAGCCGGCCGGCAGCGACCACCACGTGCTCGATACTGCGCGGGGTGTGTCCCTGCCCGGCTCGGACCGCGCCCGGCTCCAGCCTGATCAGGTAGACGTCCCGGCGCAGATGCGCCGCGCCGGCGCTGAGCAGCGTTCCGCTGAAGTCGGCCTGCTCGGAGCGGACGTGCGGCCCGTCCCCGGCCCGGATGACCCGTACGCCGTCGTCGACGGGCTCCACCAGTCGGCTGAACGGCACACCGAGTGCGACGCCCAGCGCCCAGAGCGTCTCCACGCTCGGGTTGCCGGTGCCCGACTCCAGTTGGGAGAGGGTGGACTTGGCCACCCCCGCCCGGCGGGCCAGCTCGGTCAGCGAGATGCCGACCCGTTCCCGCTCCCGGCGCAGGGCGACGGCGATGGTGGCCAGCGGGGCAGCCGGTTCCGAGGGCATGCCTTCGCTCCATTGGGTCGAACGTTCGGTGTGGCGAACAACGACAACCCGTTCAGCATGATGAACGCGCGGCAAGATCCGCGCAGATACGGCGAAACTGCTGCCTCTGATATGTCTGAGGCAGCAGTTTCGCTGATGTTGCGCGGGTCTCGCGGGTGCGGGCGCCAGGGTGCGGCGTGGGAGCCCGGGGGTCAGACCTTGTCGCCCAGCTTGACCTGGGGCGCCGGAGCGCGCATCCGCCGGAAGGTGATCGACCGCATGACCGCGTAGAGGAAGAGCGAGCCCATCCGCTGGCCGGTCTTCGGGAAGCGCTCCCGGACCAGCTTGCTGATCTTGCGGCAGATCAGCACCGAGTCGACGACCACGCCCAGCGCCAGCGCGCCCCAGAGCACGTTGGAGATCAGCCGGACCAGCGGCGGCATGGCCGCGTTCGACCCGACCAGCACGATCAGCGCGCCGCCGAAGAACCAGGTGCCGACGGTACGCCGGGAGTCGACCACGTTGCGGGCCAGCAGCCGCTCCGGGCCACGGTCGCGGGGGCCACCCTCGCGGCGGAACTCCGACGCCGCCTCGGCGCGCAGTTGACGGCGGCGCTCCCGCTCCTCCTCCTTGGTGAGGGGACGAGTGGGGCCGGCCGGGCGACGGCCGGCGGTCGGCCGCTTGGGCGTCTCCCGACCCTTGGCCGGGGTGTAACCCCGGGGACGCTCAGCGGTCTCCTCGGGGGTCACCGAGGTGACGGCCTCGTCGACGAGGTCGGTGGACTTGCGGCGAAAGAGCGACGGCACGCGGCAAGGGTAGCCAACGGTCCGTGCCCGGTGCACATCGCGGTACAGCGGCCGACGGCTCCGGGTCGCAGCGCGACCTGGAGCCGTCGTAGTCGAACGATGGGGTGACCGAGGTTACGGACGCTCGGTGTGCGCGCCCAGGTCGGCGAGCTTCGCCTCGAAGTCCTCGTAGCCCCGGTTGATCAGGTCCACGCCGTACACCCGGGAGGTGCCCTCGGCCGCGAGCGCCGCGATCAGGTGGCTGAACCCGGCTCGCAGGTCCGGGATGACCAGGTCGGCGGCGTGCAGCTTGCTCGGCCCGGCGATCACCGCGGAGTGCTTGAAGTTGCGCCGGCCGAAGCGGCACGGGGTGCCGCCGAGGCAGTCCCGGTAGACCTGGATGTTGGCGCCCATCGAGTTGAGGGCCTCGGTGTAGCCCAGTCGCTGCTCGTAGACCGTCTCGTGGACGATCGACAGGCCGCGGGCCTGGGTCAGCGCCACGACCAGCGGCTGCTGCCAGTCGGTCATGAAGCCGGGGTGCACGTCGGTCTCCAACGCCACCGCGTTCAGCTCGCCACCCGGGTGCCAGAAGCGGATGCCGCCCTCCTGGCCGGGGTCGCCCAGCTTCGGCGCGCGGGCGTCGGTGACCTCGTACTCGCCGCCGACCGAGCGGAAGACGTTCAGGAAGGTCATCATGTCGGCCTGCTGTGCGCCCAGCACCTCGACGTGACCACGGGTCGCCAGGGCGGCGGCCGCCCAGCTCGCCGCCTCGATCCGGTCCGGGATGGGCCGGTGGGTGTAGCCGTGCAGCTTGGGCACGCCCTGAATCTCGATCACCCGGTCCGTGTGGACCTTGATGATCGCGCCCATCTTCTGCAGGATGCAGATCAGGTCGATGATCTCCGGCTCCACCGCGGCGTTGCGCAGCTCGGTGACGCCCTCGGCCATCACGGCGGTCAGCAGCACCTGCTCGGTGGCGCCGACGCTCGGGTACGGCAGGGCGAACTTGGTGCCGTGCAGCCCGTTCGGCGCGGACAGGTGCAACCCCTCGGGCCGCTTCTCGACGGTGGCGCCGAACTCGCGCAGCGCCTGCAGGTGGAAGTCGATCGGGCGCGGGCCGATGTGGCAGCCACCCAGATCCGGGATGAACGCGTGCCCGAGGCGGTGCAGCAGCGGGCCGCAGAACAGGATCGGGATCCGGCTGGAACCGGCGTGCACGTTGATCTGGTCGGTGCTGGCGCTCTCCACGTTCGCCGGGTCGAAGACGAGCTCGCCGTCCTCGGTGCCGTCGGTGACCTTGACGCCGTGCAGGCCGAGCAGACCTCGCACCACCTCGACATCACGGATCTTGGGCACGTCGAACAGTCGGCTCGGGCTGTCGCCGAGCAACGCGGCGACCATCGCCTTCGAAACCAGGTTCTTCGCGCCGCGCACGCGGATCCGCCCTTCGAGCGGAGTACCTCCGTGCACAACCAGGACGTCGTCGGTCAACGCAACCTCCAGCGCGTCGGGTGCTGCCGTGTTGATGGTGGGGCGCCTGAACGTTGTCGCTACCCCGGATGCGGCCATGTCGAAACGGCCCGCGTGTGTCGTCGCTTGGGCAGCATAGCCCTCGGTGACGAAAAAGGACTCGGTCACATCGGCGTGTGTGGCATTAATCGGTGATCCGGCACTTTTGCGTACCAAGAGCGCTACGGATCGTGATCAGGACGCCGTCGGTGGCGGAGTGTCCGCGCCGGGCAGCGCGAGCATCTGATCAAGCGCGACCCGGGCGTGGTGCGCGGTGTCGGCGTCCACCGTGATCTGGTTGACCACCCGGCCCGCGACCAGTTCCTCCAGGGCCCAGACCAGGTGCGGCAGATCGATCCGGTTCATCGTCGAGCAGTAGCAGACGGCCTTGTCCAGGAACATGATCTGCTTGTCCGGGTGCGCCAGCGCGAGCCGGCGGACCAGGTTCAGCTCGGTGCCGAGCGCCCATGCCGAGCCGGCCGGAGCCGCCTCGATCGTCTTGATGATGTATTCGGTGGACCCGACGTGGTCGGAGGCCGTGACCACCTCGTGCCGGCACTCTGGGTGGACCAGGACGTTGACCCCGGGCACGCGCTCCCGTACGTCGTTGACGCTCTCCAGGGTGAACCGGCCGTGCACCGAGCAGTGCCCCCGCCACAGGATCATCTTGGCGTCGCGCAGCTGCTCCGGGGTGAGCCCGCCACCGGGCTTGTGCGGGTCGTAGAGCACGCAGTCGTCCAGCGACAGGCCCATCTCCAGCACCGCGGTGTTACGGCCCAGGTGCTGATCCGGCAGGAAGAGCACCTTCGACCCCTGCTCGAAGGCCCAGTCCAGGGCGCGCTTGGCGTTGGACGAGGTGCAGACCACGCCGCCGTTGCGGCCCACGAAACCCTTGATGTCGGCCGAGGAGTTCATGTACGTCACCGGCACGGTGTCGCCGGCGATGCCCAGCTCGGTCAGCGTGTCCCACGCGGCCTCGACCTGGCCCAGCACCGCCATGTCCGCCATCGAGCAACCCGCCGCGAGGTCGGGCAGGATCACCCGCTGGCTGTCGGTGGTGAGGATGTCGGCGCTCTCGGCCATGAAGTGCACGCCGCAGAAGACGATGTACTCCGCGTCCGGGCGGGCCGCGGCCTCCCGGGCCAGCTTGAACGAGTCGCCGGTCACGTCGGCGAACTGGATCACCTCGTCGCGCTGGTAGTGGTGCCCCAGCACGAAGACCTTGCTGCCCAGCTTCGCCTTCGCGGCGGTGGCACGGGCCACCAGATCCGGATCGCTGGGCGCCGGCAGGTCGCCCGGACACTCCACGCCGCGCTCGGTGTGGGGGTCGCTGCCCCGGCCGAGCAGCAGCAGAGCCGTCGCCGTGTTGGAGGGTTCCACCCAGGTCGAAGTCACGTAGCCCATGGTCCCACAGCGCGAGCGCGACGCAGCCTCGCTCGGTGTGGGCTGCCACACTGCTCGGCATGCGCGTGCTGCTCTGCCCGGACAAGTTCGCCGGCACCCTGTCCGCACCGGAGGTGGCCGCCGCCGTCGCCGCCGGTTGGCGCACCGTCACCGACGGAGACGATCTGCTGATCCGGCCCCTTGCCGACGGCGGACCGGGCTTCGTGGAGGTGCTCGCCGAAGCCCTCGGCGGCCGGCGCGTGGCGGTGTCGACGGTCGACCCTCTGGGCCGGCCGGCGGCCGGTGAGATCCTGCTCACCGCCGACGGCTCGACCGCCTACCTGGAGAGCGCGCAGGCGTGCGGCCTGCACCTGCTCTCCGCAGCCGAGCGCGACCCGAAGACCACCACCTCGTACGGGCTGGGTCTGTTGGTGGCCGCCGCGGTGGAGAGCGGTGCCCGCACGGTGGTGATCGGGCTGGGCGGCTCCGGCACCAACGACGCCGGCGCCGGAATGCTCGCCGCGCTGGGCGTGACCCCCCTCGACCAGGGCGGTGCCGCGCTGCCGTACGGCGGGGCGGCGCTCGCCGCGGTCGACGCGCTGGACGGCGCGCCCCGGCTGCGCGGCGTCCGGCTGGTCGCGGCCACCGACGTGGACAACCCCCTGCTCGGCCTGCACGGCGCCAGCAACGTGTTCGGCCCGCAGAAGGGCGCCGACCGCGCCGACGTGCTGCTGCTCGACGCGGCCCTGGAGCGTTTCGCGGCGGTGCTGGAGGAGGACCTGGCCGGCTGCCCGGTGGGGCTCGGCGCGCTGCCCGGAGGCGGGGCCGCCGGTGGCATCGGCGCGGCGCTCCTCGCCCTGGGCGGCGACTGCGAGTCGGGGATCGGCCTGGTCACCCGGGCCACCCGACTCGACACCGCGCTGGACACCGCCGACCTGGTGATCACCGGTGAGGGGTCGTTCGACCACCAGTCGCTGCGCGGCAAGGTCGTCGCCGGGGTGGCCGGCGCCGCCCGCGACCGGGGAGTGCCCTGCGTGGTGGTGGCCGGGCAGGTGAGCACCGGCCGGCGGGAGGCCGCCTCGGCCGGGGTGACCGACGCGTACAGCCTGGTGGAGCACTTCGGCGGCGAGGAGGGCGGCGGGCTCGACGCGGCGCTGAGCCGGCCCGCGGAGGGGTTGCGCGAACTGGGTGCCCGGCTGGCCCGGCAGTGGAGCCGCTGAGCGTCCCGACCGCCCGTGCGCCCGCCCCGATCGGGGGCCGACCTGCGGCGGGGGCAACGCCACGCGGGTGAGCCCGGCCAAGGCGGCGTACGATCGGTTGAGGACCACAACCGGGAATCACTGGACGGCGCGCGACGTTGGCCAGTGCGTCCGGACCCAAACCGCGCAGGGAGACTTCCACGTGACCACGCCAGCGCAGACCGAGTCGACCGAGGCCAAGGCCCCTACTTCCGTCGTCCTCACCGACGTCGCGGCGCAGAAGGTCAAGGCCCTGATCGAGCAGGAGGGCCGCGACGACCTGCGGCTCCGCGTCGCCGTGCAGCCGGGCGGCTGCTCCGGCCTGCGGTACCAGCTCTTCTTCGACGAGCGTTCGCTCGACGGTGACGTCGTGACCGACTTCGGTGGTGTCGAGGTCGTCGTCGACCGGATGAGCGCCCCGTACCTTTCCGGCGCGACGATCGACTTCGCCGACCGGATCGACGCCCAGGGCTTCACCATCGACAACCCCAACGCGGGCAGTTCCTGCGCCTGCGGTGACTCGTTCAACTGAGTCACACCACACACCAGCGACGATGGGGCCGTTCTTCGGGACGGCCCCATCGCCGTACCGGTCGGCTGTCGCACCGGTCCGGGAGCGGTCCCGAAGGGGCCGTGGCGGGCTGGTTGCCGTTGTCCGACCGAGCGGTGACCATCGGGTTGCCGTCCCGGTAGGCTGACCGCGCCCTGCTCCCGACCCCGAGGGTTGACATGAAGATCGCCGTCACCGGCTCGATCGCCACCGATCACCTGATGAGCTTCCCCGGTCGCTTCGCCGACCAGCTCATCGCCGATCAACTGCACAAGGTGTCCCTCTCCTTCCTGGTGGACGACCTGGTGCTCCGCCGCGGCGGCGTGGCGGCGAACATCTCCTTCGGGATGGGTCAGCTCGGGCTGCGCCCGGTGCTGCTCGGCGCGGTCGGCGCCGACTTCGCCGACTACCGCTCCTGGCTGGAGCGCCACGGGGTGGACTGCGACTCGGTGCACATCAGCGAGGTGGCGCACACCGCCCGCTTCGTCTGCACCACCGACACCGACATGTGCCAGATCGCGTCGTTCTACGCCGGTGCGATGAGCGAGGCCCGCAACATCGAGCTGGCCCCGGTCGCCGACCGGCTCGGCGGTCTGGACCTGGTGCTGGTCGGCGCCAACGACCCCGAGGCGATGCTGCGCCACTCGGCCGAGTGCCGCACCCGCGGGTACGCCTTCGCCGCCGACCCGTCCCAGCAGCTCGCCCGGATGCCCGGCGAGGACGTGGTGGCGCTGATCGAGGGCGCCGAGTACCTGATGACCAACGACTACGAGAAGTCGCTGTTGCAGAGCAAGGCGCAGCTCAGCGACGACCAACTGCTGGACCTGGTCAAGGTGCGGGTCACCACGCTCGGCAAGCACGGTGTGGAGATCGCCGGGCGCGGCATCGACCCGATCCACGTACCGATCGCGCGGGAGATCCGCGCGGTCGACCCGACCGGCGTCGGCGACGGCTTCCGGGCCGGCTTCTTCACCGCGCTCTCCTGGGGCCTCGGCCTGGAACGCGCCGCCCAGGTCGGCTCGCTGCTGGCCACGCTGGTCCTGGAGACCGTCGGCACCCAGGAGTACGACGTCCGCCGCGACCTGTTCGTCAAGCGGCTCGCCGAGTCCTACGGCGACACCGCCGCGGAAGAGGTCCGCCCCCACCTCCTCCCGGCGTAACCC
>NZ_QGSY01000238.1 GCF_003857035.1 Micromonospora arida | reverse complement strand
CACCGACCCCGATGCCACCCTGACGCTGCCGAGGGTGTCGTCCGCCCGCCCGGACAACAGTCGCGTCGCCACCCCCGACGAGGTCGTCGTGGGTGTGGGCAGTGTCCGGTTCGGCACCTGGCGGCAGGGCGCGGACCACGGCCTGGTCCTGTTCAACGCCCCGCCGGCCGAGTCCGACGAGCGTGGCGTGGCCGTGGCCCGGCAGGGCAGCGCGGTGGTCGTCGTGGAGCGGGACCGCACCCGGCAGAGTGACCTGCGACGTCTGGTGGAGCGGCTGCGCGCCGCCGGGGTCACCCCGCTGGGCTTCGTGCTCACCCGAAACGGCCGGGCCTGAGCGTGTCGGTGACCCGCGCCCCGGCGACCGAACCACCACCCGGAGGCGCTCCGCAGGAGCCCGTGCCGGTGCCGCCGTCCGCGCCGCCGCAACTGCCGCTCTGGCCGCTGTCGATGATGTTCGGTCTGGTGCCGCTCTGGTGGCTGTTCGGTGCGTTCTACCTCGGCTGGCCGCTGCTGGGTGCATTGCTGTTCGCGTTGCTGCTCACGCGGGGGCGCGTGCCGCTGCCGCCGGCGGCCGGCATCTGGCTGCTCTTCCTCGCCATCGTGGTGGTCAGCGCCACCCAGTTGTCGTCGCCCGCCTCGCTGCTCACGTTCGCCCTGCGGCTTGCCTTCTACCTGACCGCGCTGGTGGTCGGCGTCTACGTCTACGCGGCCGCCCGGGAACGCGCCAGCCTGGTGGCGGTGCTCACCCCGCTCTGCGCGTTCTGGTTCGGGCTGGTGGCGCTGGGCTGGCTCGGGGTGCTGGTGCCCCGGCTGGCCATGACGACCCCGATGGAGGTGCTGCTGCCCGGCGGGGTGGCCGGCACCCCGTTCATCCAGGACATGGTGCACCTCACCACCGCTGAGTACAGTGCCCGTTCGCTCAACCCGATCTATCGGCCGGCCGCGCCGTTCGCATACACCAACAACTACGGCAGCGCGTACGCGATGACCCTGCCCTGCGTGGTGGCCTTCGCGATGCTGCGCCGGCACGGGCTGCTGCGCTGGGCGCTGCTGGCGTCGCTGCCGCTGTCGCTGGCGCCGGCGTTCCTCACCCTCAACCGGGCGATGTTCCTCAGCCTCGGTGCCGGGCTGGCCGTGCTGGGGGTGCGGGCCAGCCTGCGCGGCAACGTCCGGGTGGCCGCGTCCATCGTCGGGGTCGTGGTGATCGGCGGGTTGGCCACGTTGTTCATCCCGATCACCGAGCTGATCAGCAGGCGGGTCGACTCCAGCGACACCAACACCGACCGCCTCTCGCTCTACAGCGAGGTGATCCGCCGGGTGCAGGAGTCTCCCTGGTTGGGCTACGGCGCACCGGTGAACGTCGACACCGTGTCGGCGGCTGCGCCGATCGGCACCCAGGGGCAGCTGTGGATGGTGCTGTTCAGCCACGGCGTACCCGCGCTCATCTGTTTCCTGGCGTGGTTCGTCGCCGCGGCGGTGATCTGCGCGCGGGCGACGTCGGCGGCCGGGCAGTGGCTGGCGGTGGTGCCGGTGGTCTGCCTCGTGCAGGTCCCGTTCTACGGCATGGCGAACCAGAACCTGGCGGTCGCGTTCTTCGCGGTGGCCTTCGCGATGGCGCTCACCGAACGCGAACGACTGACCCGGCTGGCCGGGTCGTCGCCGCCCGCGCGGACCGCGCCGGTGCCCGCGTGACCGCCGCGACCCGACCGTCGGCCGGTGCCAACGAGGGCCGGCCGACGCCCGCCCCCGCCGAGGATCAGGCCGCGCCGTCGGCGGCCGGGGACGGCGGCTCGGCCGAGACCCGCCGCAGCGCGCGTAGCGGCGTGGCCGGACTGCTCGGCGCGGCCACCAGCGGCTTGTTCGGGTTCGTGCTGGCGGTCGTGATCACCCGGGGTTACGGCCCCGCGGGCGCGGGCGCGTTCTTCGCCGCGATCGGGGTGGTCACCGTGGCCACCGCGATCTGCACGCTCGGCGCGGAGACCGGTCTGATGTGGGCCCTGCCCCGCCGCAGCGCCGGTGTGCGCGGCGACGCCGCCCGGGTGCTCCCGGTGGCGCTGATCCCGCCGCTGCTGACCGGGCTGCTGGTCGCCGGCGTGGGCGTGCTGGCCGCCGACGCGCTCGCGCCCCGGCTGCTGGGCGGCGGCTCCGGCGCGAGCGGCGAGGCGCTGCTCACCGTCACGTTCGCCGCGGTGCCGGTGGTGGTCGCGATGACCCTGCTGCTGGCCACGCTGCGCTGCGTGCGGCCCATCCGGGCGTACGTCGGGGTGCAGTTCCTGCTTCTGCCGGTCGCCCGCCCGGTGCTGGTCGGCGGGGCCGCTTTGGCGGGTGGTGGCCTGCTCGCCGGCATGACCGGCTGGTTGGTGCCGGCGGCGTTGGCGCTGCTGGCCTGTCTCACCCTCGTCGCCGGCCCGCTCGGGCTGGGCCGGGGCGCGGCGCTGCGTCCGCACCGCACCGACTGGTCCACGTTCTGGCGCTTCGCGCTGCCCCGGGCTGCCTCGGCGGCCATCGACGCCGGCAGCATGTGGGTGGGTGTACTGCTCACCTCGGTGCTGGCCGGGCCGGCGGACGCCGGTGTGTTCGGCGCCGTCGGGCGGTACGTGCTGGCCGGTCAGCTGGCCATGCAGGGGCTGCGGGTGGCGGTGTCGCCGCAGCTGTCCCGGTTGCTCGGGCGGGGCGAGCGGGCCGCGGCGGCGGCCGTGCACCGGCAGTTGACCACCTGGGGGCTGGTGCTCTCCTGGCCCGTGTACCTGCTGCTGGCGGTCTTCGCGCTGGCCTTCCTCCAGCTGTTCGGGCCGGAGTTCACCGCCGGTGTGCCGGCGATGACGGTGCTCGCGCTGGCGATGCTGGTCAACACCGGAGTGGGCAACGTGCAGAGCCTGCTCCTGATGGGCGGGCGCAGCGGGCTGCACCTGGTCGCCACCGTGGCCGGGTTGACGATGACCGTTTCGCTGGGTCTCTTGCTGATCCCCCAGCACGGCGCGACGGGCGCGGCGGTGGCCTGGGCGGCCGGCATCGCCACCGAGAACCTCACCGCCGCCGGATTCGCCCGGTCGGTGGTTCGGGAGCCGCTGTTCGACGCCGCGATGGTGCGTGCCGCGGCGGCCACGATCGCCGGTGTGGGCCTGGCCGCCGGGGCCGGCGTGCTGGTGGGCGGTCGCGGCCTGCCCGGCCTGGCGGTGGCCTTGGCGGTGCTGCTGACCGGCTGCGTCGGCATGTTGACGTTGCCCCGGGTGCGCGCCGGCATCCGGGGGACCATGAGGCAGATCCGTGGAGGGGACAACGCGGCCACGGTCGCCGAGCCCACCTCGGCATCGACGAGAGGCAGGTGAGGTTCGTCGTGGTGTCCATCCGTGACCGGGTCAAGCAGTTGGTTCCGACCCAGGTGACCACCCGGGTGAAGGAGTCGCTCGTCGACTACGGCGTTCGCACCAGCGACCGCCGGCCGCTGCCGGACTTCCTGATCATCGGGACCAAACGGGGTGGCACCACCTCCCTGTGGAACTACCTGATCCAGCACCCGTTGGTGCCCCGGCTCTTCCCCGCGTGGAACACGAAGTCGGCGCACTACTTCGAGGAGCACTGGGGTCGCGGCGAAGCCTGGTACCGCTCGCACTTCCCGACCGAGCGGCAGCGCGAGGCCCTGGCCAAGCGGCACGGCGGCCCGGTCCGGGTCGGTGAGGCGGCCCCGCTGTACATGTTCCACCCGCTCGCCGCGCAGCGGGTCGCCGCGCTGATGCCGACGGTGAAGCTCATCGTGCTGCTGCGGGACCCGGTGGAGCGGGCGTACTCGCACTGGAAGGAACGCCGCACCCACGGCATCGAACCACTGGACTTCGCCGCCGCCCTCGCTGCCGAGCCGGAACGCACGGCGGGGGAGCGGGAGCGGTTGATCGCCGAGCCGGAGTCGTTCAGTGAGCCGTACGACTGGTACACGTACCGGGCCCGGGGGCGTTACCTGGAGCACCTGGAGCCGTGGCTGGAGCGCTTCGCCCGGGAGCAGATCCTCTTCCTGCCCAGCGAGGACCTGTACCGCGACTCGCGGGCGACCTACCGACGCACCCTGGACTTCCTCGGTCTGCCGGCGTACGACCTGCCCAACTTCAAGGTCTACAACGATCGGCGCTCGGCACCGCTGGAGCCGAGCGTGCGCGCTGAGCTGACCGACTACTACCGGCCGTACAACGACGCGTTGCGTCAACGGCTCGGGCTGGACCTCGACTGGGCGGACCGGGCGGCGTGACGACAGGGGTGGGCCCGGCCCCCGACCCGCGTTCGCGGGTGGACGGTCTGGGTTGGGTGAGCCGCGCGGTCTTCCCGGACGACCGGGTCGGCCTGACCGTGGCCGGCGCCCCGCCGGCCGGTCACCAGGCGGTGGCCCGGTACGCGGTGGTGCCGTCGATCGCCCGGGCCCGGTTCCTGGTGCCGTTGGGCGCGCCCCGGGCCGGGGCGGCGTCCCTGTTGGCGTACAACGCCCTGCGGCCACCGAAGGTGCGCGCACTGCGGGCGGTGCTCGGTGGGCTGGCCCGGTTCGGTCGGGTGGGGCTCGCGCCCTTTCCCACGTTGACCGTCTCGGTGCCGGCCGGGGTGCCGGCCGCGGAGTTGCTGCTGAGCGAGCGGCTCTCCGCCGACCTGGGTGCCACGCCGCTGCTGGCCGCGTTCGGGGTCCGCCCACCCGACCCGAACGGCAAGCCCACCCTGCAACTCTTCACTGCCGACGGGCGTCCGCGTGGCTACGCGAAGATCGGCTGGAACGACGCGACCCGCGCGCTGGTCAGCGCGGAGGCGGCGGCGCTGCGGGCGTTGCGCGAGGTGGTGGGCGTCGCCGACCATCCGACGCCGCCGCGGCTGCTCACCGAGACGTCGTGGGCGGGCCAGGTGGTCGCGGTGATCGAGCCGTTGCCCCCGGCGGTACGCGGTGTGCCGGTGGACGACCCGCCCCGGATCGCGGCGCTGCTCGCGGTCGCCCGGCGGGGCGGCCCGGCGGGCACACCTCGACCGCTGGCCGACTCGACCTTCCTGCGCCGGCTGGCCGATCAGGCCGGCCGGGCCGCCGCGACCGAGCCGGCCGGTGCGCGGGCGGTCGCCGCGGTCTCGGCGTTGGCCCGCCGGCATGGCGACACCAGGGTCGAGTTCGGTCACTGGCATGGTGACTGGG
Organism: Micromonospora arida; assembly: GCF_003857035.1. GTDB lineage: Bacteria > Actinomycetota > Actinomycetes > Mycobacteriales > Micromonosporaceae > Micromonospora > Micromonospora arida. Next base: position 4,467 of record NZ_QGSY01000238.1, on the reverse strand, counting down.
TGCCGTGGAACCTGGGCTGGCACGCCGGCCGGTTGGTCGCCTGGGACTGGGAGCACAGCGGTCCGGACGTGCCGGTCGGCTTCGACCTGGCGCACGACGCGTTCCAGCGGGCCCTCGTGCTGCGCGGGGAGCCGGCCGCCGCCGCCGCGGTGGCCGTGGACGGATATCTGAGCCGGCACGGCGAGCGGCTCGGCCTCGACGCCGCGCAGCGCCGGCTCGTGGCCGACGCGTACCTGGTGGAGATGTGGTTGCGGACGTGGCGGTTGGCCGACGCGGGCGCGGGCTGGAACGCCGCCCTGCATCCCGCACTCCTGGACGTCATCGAGAAAAGACATAGCGGCTGATCTGGAGGAATCGCGGCGGCGGCGGTGCGCCGCAGAGTGACGACATAATCGCAGGTGGTGATGACTATCGATGGACCTCGGACGTTCGGTGCGCCGCACCGCCCGCTGTGGAGATCGTCATCTCGGCCGGTCGCGCTATTCAACGACCGGGAAACGTGTGATCTGCTTCTGCCTGGCGTGAACTGAAATTCCAAGCGAACTTGTGGGGAGTCGCGTGGACACGAACAACGACGACAGTGGGGCGCCGGTGCTGCTGCTGGTCGGCTCCAGCGGCGGCCATCTGGCCCAACTACTGGCCCTGCGGCCCTGGTACGAACAGTGGCGGCGCTGCTGGGTCACCTTCGACACCCCGGAGGCGGTGTCGCTGCTGGCCGGCGAGGACCTGGTGCCGGCGCACCACCCGACCACGCGCAACGTGCCGAACCTGCTGCGCAACGCGCTGCTGGCCTGGCAGGTGCTGCGGGCCCGGCGGGTCGCCGCCGTGGTCACCACCGGAGCCGGGGTCGCGGTGCCGTTCGTGGTGCTGGCCCGGCTGCGGCGCATCCCGACCGTCTACATCGAGGTGTACGACCGGATCGACACCCCGACGTTGACCGCTCGGCTCTGCCGGCCGTTCCTGTCCGCGATGCTCGTGCAGTGGGATGAGCAGCGCCGGCAGTACCCCGAGGCGACTGTCGTCGGGACGCTGCTGTGACCGGGGAGACGGGCACCGCCCGGCGTCCGCAACCCCGGCCGGCCACCGAGGCGGCACGCCTGCCGCGCCAGCGCGACAGCTCGGCGGTCGCCCAGCTCCGACTGCTGGTCGCGGTGGGCACCGACAAGCACCCCTTCGACCGGCTCGTCGACTGGTTGGCGCAGTGGCACGCGCAGGCCGCCGGCCCGATCGGGCTGACCGTGCAGCACGGGCACACCACCGCGCCCCAGCTGAGCGGCGCGGTGCCGTTCCTCGGCCACGACGCGTTGCAACAGGCGATGATCGATGCCGACCTGGTGGTCTGCCATGGTGGCCCGGCGACCATTCTGGAGGCCCGCCGGCACGGCCACCTGCCGATCGTGGTGCCCCGCGATCCGGCTCGCGGTGAGCACGTCGACAACCACCAGCTCCTCTTCGCCCGCCGGCTCGGCGCCGCCGGGCTGGTGGCGCTGTGCGAGACCCGGGAGGCCCTGCACGACGCGTTGGCCGCCGGGGTGGCCGACCCGTCCCGGTACGCGGTGGCCGCCGACCCGGAGGCACACGAGGCACGACGGGCGGCGGTGGCCCGGGTCGGGCAGATCGTCGACGACCTGGTGGCCCGTTCGATCCCGCGCCCACCCCGGCGGCGGGCCTGGTCCCGGCCGCGCCCGGGTACGAAGGAGATTCGATGACCCAGCAGCCGACCGTCAGCGTCGTGGTGCCCACCCGGGACCGCCCCGAGCTGCTGCGGGCCGCGGTGCGCGCGATCCTGGCACAGGACTACCCGGGCCTGATCGAGGTCGTCGTGGTGTTCGACCAGTCCGCGCCGGACGAGTCGCTGACCGAGCTGGGGAGCGGCCCGGCCCGCGTGGTGCGGGTGATCCGCAACGCCCGTACCCCCGGGTTGGCCGGTGCGCGCAACAGCGGCACCCTCGCGGCCGAGGGTGAGCTGGTCGCGTTCTGCGACGACGACGACGAGTGGTTGCCCGCCAAGCTGGCCGCCCAGGTCGACGCGCTGGCCGGCGATCCGGCCGCTGAATTCGTCTGCTGCGGCATCCGGGTCAACTACGACGGGCACACCGTCGACCGGGTGCTCGACAAGGACCGGATCACCCTGGACGACCTGCTGCGCGACCGGATGACGGAGCTGCACCCGTCGACCTTCCTCATCCGCGCCACCGCGCTGCGCAACGGGTTCGGGCTGGTCGACGAGGAGATCCCGGGCAGCTACGCGGAGGACTACGAGTTCCTGCTGCGGGCCGCGCGCAGCGCGCCGCTGATCAACCTGCGGACGCCGTCGGTGCTGGTCCGCTGGCACAAGCGCTCGTACTTCGCGCAGCGGTGGGACACCATCTCCGAGGCGTTGCAGTGGTTGCTCCAGCGTTACCCGGAGTTCGCCAGTCAACCGGCCGGCGAGGCCCGTGTCGCCGGGCAGATCGCCTTCGCCCAGGCCGCCTCCGGCGACCGCCGGGGCGCGCTGCGCTGGGCCCGGCGCACCCTGCGGAGCAACCCCCGCGAGCCACGCGCCTACCTGGCCCTCGCCGTCGCCGGTCGGGTGGTCCGGGCCGACGCGGTGCTGCGCACCCTGCACAAGCGCGGTCGGGGGATCTGAGCCGCCGCCGCCGAGCGTCGCATTGGCGGGTGCAGAGCAAAGGACGTCCAGTTCAGCGGGCGGCGGCGTCCGCTGGGCGGGACGCGACGGGGAGCGCGCCGCGCCGGTGGCCCCCCGTGACAGACTGACCGCTGTGTTGCGCTGGTTGACTGCAGGTGAATCGCACGGTCCCGCCCTCGTCGCGATGTTGGAGGGGGTGCCGGCCGGCATTGAGGTGACCACCACCGAGATCGCCGACGAGCTGGCCCGTCGACGGCTGGGCTACGGGCGGGGTGCCCGGATGTCGTTCGAGCGGGACGAGGTCGAGCTGCTCGGCGGCCTGCGGCACGGCGTGACCCTGGGCAGCCCGGTGGCGATCCGGGTCGGCAACTCCGAGTGGCCGAAGTGGCAGACCGTGATGGCCGCCGACCCGGTCGACCCCGACGAGCTGGCCCGGCAGGCCCGTAACGCCCCGCTGACCCGTCCCCGGCCGGGCCACGCGGACCTGGCCGGCATGCAGAAGTACGGCCACACCGACGCCCGGCCGATCCTGGAACGCGCCAGCGCCCGGGAGACCGCCGCCCGGGTGGCCGTCGGCACGGTCGCCAAGGCGCTCATCCGTCAGGCGCTCGGCATCGAGATCGTCTCGCACGTCGTCGAGCTGGGCCCGGTGGCCGCGAAGCCCGGGCTGCGTCCCACGCCGTCCGACACGGCCCGGATCGACGCCGACCCGCTGCGCTGCCTCGACCCGGAGGCCAGCGCCCTGATGGTCGCCGAGGTCGATGCCGCGAAGAAGGCCGCCGACACCCTCGGCGGCGTGGTCGAGGTGCTGGCGTACGGGGTGCCACCGGGGCTGGGCAGCCACGTGCAGTGGGACCGCAAGCTCGACGCCCGGCTGGCCACCGCGCTGATGTCCATTCAGGCGATCAAGGGCGTGGAGATCGGCGATGGCTGGCAGCAGGCCCGTTCCCGCGGCTCCGAGGCGCACGACGAGATCATTCCGTCGGCCACCGGCGTCCGTCGGGTCACCGACCGGGCCGGCGGGCTGGAGGGTGGCATCACCACCGGCGAGCCGCTGCGGGTCCGCGCCGCGATGAAGCCGATCTCCTCGCTGAACCGGGCGCTGGCCACCGTGGACGTCACCACCGGCGAGCCGGCCACCGCGATCAACCAGCGCTCCGACGTCTGCGCGGTGCCCGCCGCGGCGGTGGTCGCCGAGGCGATGGTGGCGCTGGTGCTGGCCGAGGCGGCCACCGAGAAGTTCGGCGGCGACTCGATCGCCGAGATCCGCCGCAACCTGGCCGGGTACCTCGACGCGCTGGTCATCCGCTGATGGCACCGGTCGTCGTGCTGGTCGGCGCGCCCGGCTGCGGCAAGACCACCGTCGGGCGGGCGCTCGCCGCCACCCTCGGTGTGGAGTTCCGCGACACCGACACCGACATCGAGCAGATGGCCGGGAAGCCGATCCCGGAGATCTTCATCGACGAGGGTGAGGCGCACTTCCGTACCCTGGAACGGGCCGCCGTGGCCGCGGCGCTGGCCGGCGGCACGGGTGTGCTCGCCCTTGGCGGCGGCGCGGTGCTGGCCGAGGAGACCCGGGCGGCCCTGATCGGGCACCGGGTGGTGCACCTCTCGGTCGAGTTGCCCGACGCGGTGCGGCGGGTCGGGCTCGGCGCCGGCCGGCCGCTGCTGGCGATCAACCCACGGGCCACCCTCAAGCACCTGCTGGACCAGCGCCGGCCGCTCTACGCCGAGGTCGCCACCGAGACGGTGGTCACCGACGGCCGGGCCCCGGCGCAGGTCGTCGCCGAGGTCGCCGCCCTGCTCCCGCGCTGACGTCAGCCCCCGCCCCCCCGCGC
>NZ_QGSY01000338.1 GCF_003857035.1 Micromonospora arida | reverse complement strand
GCGCTGGGAGGACGTGGATCCGCAGAGCACCCCGACGCTGTGGCGGATGGCCCAGGACGGCTCGATCGGCTCACTGTCGGTGCGGTCCGCGCACCGGCCCACCTGCCCGGTGGACGGCTGGCTGACCCTCGGCGCGGGCAGCTTCGCCGCGTGGAACGGCAGCCGGTCGGTCGACGGTTGCCCGTCGGCGGCGGTGACGGTGGAACAACCGGACGGCATCGGCGCGAACCTGCCCGACCAGGAGAGCGTGGTCCAGTACAACCAGCAGCAGCTGCCCTGGGGCGCCCTGCCCGGCTCGTTGTCCGAGTCGGTGCGATGCTCCGTCGCCGTCGGCCCGGGCGCGGCCGTGGCCGCCGCCCGGCCGTTCGGCCGCGTCGACCGGTACGCCTCGGGGCTGCCGGCCGACCCGCGGCCGCTGCTCGGCTCGTGTGTGCTGAGCATCGTCGACCTCGGCACGGTCGAGGGGGCCGATCCGGCCACCCGCGCCGAGGAGGCCCGCGCGGCGGACGCCGAGCTGGCGCGGGTGCTGGCGGCGCGACCCCCACGGTCGTTGGTGCTGGTCGCGGGGATCTCCGACACCACCCAGCCGGCCCGGCTGCACGTGGCGGTCGCCGACGGGCCGGGCTGGGAACGGGGGTGGCTCACCTCGGCGAGCACCGGCCGGGACGGGTACCTGCAACTTGTCGACCTCGCGCCGACCGCCCTCGCCGCGTTGGGTCGGCCCATGCCGGAGCGACTCTTCCTCGGCCGTCCGGCGATCAGCACCGGCGACCGACCCGCCGATCTGACCGAGGCCATCAACGCGCCGGCGAACGCCGACCGGGAGGCGGCCGCCCAACGCTCCGTCTCCGGGGTGTTCTTCGCGCTGCTCGCCGGGGCGCAGGTGCTGCTGGCGATCGCGATGCTGCCGCTGCTGCGCCGGGCCCGTCCGCACGCCGGCCCGGCCGGCCCGACGCCCGTCTCCGGGCGGATCGTGGCAGTGATGGAGCTGCTGCTGGTCGCCGTGGCGTTGACCGTGCCGGCGGCGCTGCTGGCCGACGCGGTGCCCTGGTGGCGCGGCGAGCACCCCGGGTGGATCTTCGCCGGGGTGACCGCGCTGCTGGTGGCCGCCGGCACTGCGGCGGTGCGGTTCGTCCCCGGGTACGCGAACACCCTCGGGCCGCTCGGAGCGGTGGCCGGCCTCGCCACGCTCGTGGTCGGGCTGGACGTGCTCACCGGGGCCCGCCTCCAGCTCAACAGCGTGGTCGGCTACTCCGCGTTGCAGGGCGGCCGGTACGCCGGGCTGAGCACTGTGGGTTTGGGAGTGTTCCTCGCCGGTGCGTTGGTCACCGGCGGCTGGTTCGCCCAACGGGTGCACCGGGGCTGGCGGCCGGCGGTGATGGTGGCGGTGGGTGGCCTCGCCGTGGTGGTGGTCGGCAGCCCGTACCTGGGCGCCGACCCGGTCGGCGCGATCGCGCTCACCGCCGGGGTGAGCGTCGCCGCCGTGATCAGCGCCGGCGGCTGGTTGACGATCAGCCGGCTGGCCTGGGCCACCATGGCCGCGCTGGCGGTCGGTATCGGGTTCGCCGTGGTGGACCTGCGGCGTCCGCCGGGGGAGCGGGGCAGCCTGGGCCGGTTCCTCTCCGCGCTCGGCGACGGCACCGGCGGGTTCGCCGTGCACCGGTCCAGCACGGAGAACTTCGAGACGTTGGTCAACAGCCCGCTGACGGTGCTGGCGCTGGCCGGCGGGTTGCTCGTGTGGTTCGCCCTGTTGCAGCCGTGGGGTGGGCTGATGCGGCTGTTCGGCATCTACCCGGCGGTCCGGGCCGCGCTGGCCGGCACCGTGGTCGCCGCGGTGCTCGGTGGTGTGCTCGACGGCGCGGCCCTGGACGTGATGGGTGCTGCCGCCGCCCTGGTGGTGCCGATGGCCGCCCTGGCGTCGCTACGGGTGCTCGGGCACGCCGCGGACCGGACCCGCCCGGCAGCGGGCCGCTCCCGCGCCAACGGCGCCGACGACGACTCGGGGTCCGGTGGGGTCGGCCCGGTCGGTGGAGGTGACGGTCCGACCGGCGGCGGTGGGCCACTGGGTGCCGTGCATTCCCGTCCGATCGCCGGCCCGCCTCCGAGCGCACCGGCGACCCTCGCCCAACCGGCGTCGGACACTGCGGGCGAGCGCCGTGGGGACGCCGACGACCCGGCCGAGCCGACCGCGAGCCTGTCGACGCCGGACGCCGATCCGACGGTGCCCGTGCCGCCCCGGCAGGTCTCCCGGTCATCGACGGAGGTTGCCGCGTCCTGAGCGCCGGGCCTCGTCATGAGGGCCCGGAGGTGTCGCAGCCGGGGTGCGGCCTGCGGGTACCCGGCCGGGAGGTGTTACCGTCGAATCCCGTGGATCGCGTGATCACTTTGCTGATCAAGCACGGCGGTCTGCATGACCGCGACAGACGACACGGGAGCAGGCCTTGGCCCCATCAGCACGGACGACCAGGCACATTTTCGTCACCGGGGGCGTCGCCTCCTCGCTGGGTAAGGGCCTCACCGCCTCCAGCCTCGGCAACCTGCTGACCGCGCGCGGGTTGCGTGTGGTGATGCAGAAGCTCGACCCCTACCTGAACGTCGACCCGGGGACGATGAACCCGTTCCAGCACGGTGAGGTCTTCGTCACCGAGGACGGCGCCGAGACCGACCTCGACGTCGGGCACTACGAGCGGTTCCTCGACCGGGCGCTCTCCGGCAAGGCGAACGTCACCACCGGCCAGATCTACTCCGACGTGATCGCCAAGGAGCGGCGCGGCGAGTACCTGGGCGACACCGTCCAGGTGATCCCGCACATCACCAACGAGATCAAGTCGCGGATCCTGGCGATGGCCGACCCGGACGAGGACGGCCAGGTCCCCGACGTGGTGATCACCGAGGTCGGTGGCACGGTCGGCGACATCGAGTCGCTGCCGTTTTTGGAGGCGATCCGTCAGGTCCGCCACGACCTGGGCCGCGACAACTGCTTCTACCTGCACGTGTCGCTGGTGCCGTACCTGGCGCCCTCGGGTGAGCTGAAGACCAAGCCGACGCAGCACTCGGTGGCGCAGCTGCGCAACATCGGTATCCAGCCGGACGCGATCGTGCTCCGCTGCGACCGGGAGATCCCGGTGAAGCTCAAGGAGAAGCTGTCGCTCTACTGCGACGTGGACGCCGAGGCGGTCGTCGCCTGCCCGGACGCCCCGAGCATCTACGACATCCCGAAGGTGCTGCACCGGGAGGGGCTCGACGCGTACGTGGTGCGCCGGCTCGGCCTCTCCTTCCGGGACGTGGACTGGGCCAGCTGGGACGATTTGCTGGAGCGGGTGCACCGCCCCCGGCACACGGTCACCGTCGCGGTGGTCGGCAAGTACGTCGACCTGCCCGACGCGTACCTGTCGGTGAGTGAGGCGATCCGGGCGGCGGGCTTCGGTCACCGGGCCCGGGTGCAGCTCAAGTGGGTGCCCAGCGACGAGTGCGTCACCCCGGCCGGTGCCGCCGCGGCGTTGGCCGGCGTGGACGGCATCCTCATCCCCGGCGGCTTCGGCGTCCGTGGCATCGAGGGCAAGGTCGGCACCGCCCGGTACGCCCGCGAGGCCGGTATCCCGCTGCTCGGCCTCTGCCTCGGCCTGCAGTGCATGACCATCGAGGTGGCCCGGCACCTGGCCGACCTGGACGGCGCCAACTCGTTGGAGTTCGACGAGCAGGCGGCCCACCCGGTCATCGCCACGATGGCCGACCAGGAGGACATCGTCGCCGGTCGGGGCGATCTGGGCGGCACCATGCGGCTGGGCGCGTACCCGGCGACGTTGACCGAGGGCTCGATCGTCGCCGAGGCGTACGGCAGCACCGAGATCAGCGAGCGGCACCGGCACCGGTACGAGGTGAACAACGCCTACCGGGACGCGCTGACCAAGGCGGGCCTGCACATCTCCGGCACCTCGCCGGACGGCCGGCTGGTCGAGTTCATCGAACTGGACCGGAGCCTGCACCCGTTCTTCGTGGCCACCCAGGCGCACCCCGAGTTGAAGAGCCGCCCGACCCGCCCGCACCCGCTGTTCGCCTCGTTCGTCAAGGCCGCGGTGGCGTACTCGCAGGCCGACCAGCTGCCGGTCGACCTGGACGCGGCGGCGGAGGCCCCGACGACGCGCAAGGCCGCCCGCAACGGCGCCGCGACGAAGGCGTCGTCGGCGTCGTGAGCAACGGTGAGCACCGCTACGAGGTGCGTTCCCGGGAGGAGCGGTACCGGGGGCGGATCTTCGACGTGGTCACCGAGGAGGTGACCATGCCGGGCGGTGGGACCGGGCTGCGGGACCTCGTCCGGCACGTCGGGGCGGTGGCCGTGGTGGCGCTCGACGACGCCGGCCAGGTGGTGCTGATCCGGCAGTACCGGCACCCGGTCGGGCGGCACCTGTGGGAGCTGCCGGCCGGTCTGATGGACGTCTCCGGCGAGGAGTTGCCGGTGGCCGCGCTGCGGGAGCTGGCCGAGGAGGCCGACCTCACCGCCGGCCGGGTCGACGTGCTGGTGGACCTGCACAGCTCACCGGGGTTCACCAACGAGATCGTCCGGGTGTTCCTGGCCCGCGACCTCGCCGACGTGCCGGCCGACGAGCGGCACGAGCGCCACGACGAGGAGGCCGACCTCCAGGTCGTCCGGATCGACCTGGACGAGGCGGTCGCCATGGTCCTGGCCGGTGAGATCACCAACGCGTCCGCGGTGGCGGGGCTGCTGGCCGCGGCCCGCGCCCGGGACACCGGCTTCGCGCAGCTGCGTCGGGCGGACGCGCCGCTGCCGCGCTGAGCGTCGCCGCCGGTCCAGCCGGTGAGGGAGTACGCACCAAAGGGGCCCCGCGGTCAGCCGCGGGGCCCCTTTCGCCTGCTGGTCTAGGAGTCGCGCAGCGGACGGCCCTGCGCGTCCGTGCCGCCGTTGACCAGGATGAGGATGCCGTCGATGACGCCCCAGAGAGCGCCGACGCCGCAGGTCACCAGGCTCACGACGAGCTGGAGAACGGCGATCTTGGTGTGTCCGGTGTAGAACCGACCGGCACCGAAGGTGCCGAGCAGGATACCGAGGATGCCCGCGATGATCTTGCTCTTGTCGGAGACGCCCTGGGGATACCCCGGCTGGGGGTAACCGGGCTGGTAAGGAGGAGTGGTCATGGGCGGACACATTAGTGATCCACTCGCCAGCTGTCCGCACCGCCGTCCGGCAGATGGGACGATAATGGTGAAACACTGTCCTGTTGGCTGAGGTGACGGTCGACCGCCGAATCCCGGCGGCGCCCTGACACTTCGTCAGGACACCCGGGCACCGGGTGGCACTGTGCTGGCTCGCGGCGGCACCGGGCGCGCCTAGACTGCCGCCGCAGGACCGGTGTACCGCGATGGCAAAGGGGCCGTCGTGGCACCGAGCAGTCGGGGGAGAGCAGCCCCGAAGAGAGGTGTCTGCATCGTGAAGGTCGGAATCCCACGCGAGGTCAAGAACCACGAGTACCGCGTGGCGATCACGCCAGCGGGTGTCAACGAGTTCACCCGCAGCGGCCACCAGGTCTTCGTCGAGTCCGGCGCCGGGGTTGGCTCCAGCATCACCGACGAAGAGTTCGCCGCCGCCGGCGCGAAGATCCTCGCCACCGCCGACGAGGTGTGGGAGACCGCCGAGCTGGTGCTCAAGGTCAAGGAGCCGATTGCCGAGGAGCACCACCGGATGCGCGAGGGGCAGGTGCTCTTCACCTACCTGCACCTGGCCGCCTCCAAGGAGTGCACCGACGCGCTGATCGACCGCCGGGTCACCGGCATCGCGTACGAGACCGTCGAGCTGCCCGACCGGTCGCTGCCGCTGCTCGCCCCGATGTCCGAGGTCGCCGGCCGGCTCGCCCCGCAGGTGGGCGCCTTCTACATGATGCGTACCGGTGGTGGCCGCGGTGTGCTGCCCGGCGGTGTCTCCGGCGTGTACGCGGCCAAGACCGTGGTCATCGGCGCCGGCGTCTCCGGCATGAACGCCGCAGCGATCGCGCTGGGCCTGCAGTCCGAGGTGCTGCTGCTGGACAAGAACGTGGCCCGGCTGCGGCAGGCCGACGCGATCTACCGGGGCCACCTGCAGACCGTCGCCTCCAACGCGTACGAGGTCGAGCGCGCCGTGCTCGACGCCGACCTGGTCATCGGCGCGGTGCTGGTGCCCGGCGCGAAGGCCCCGACGCTGATCTCCAACGAGCTGGTCTCCCGGATGAAGCCGGGCAGCGTGCTGGTCGACATCGCCATCGACCAGGGCGGCTGCTTCGAGGACTCGCGCCCCACCACGCACGCCGACCCGGTCTACAAGGTGCACGAGTCGATCTTCTACTGCGTCGCGAACATGCCCGGCGCGGTGCCGAACACCAGCACCTACGCGCTGACCAACGTCACCCTGCCGTACGCCCTGGAGCTGGCCAACCAGGGCTGGCGCGAGGCGCTGCGCAACGACCCGGCGCTGGCGCTGGGCCTCAACACCCACGCCGGTCAGGTCACCTACGGCCCGGTCGCCGAGGCGCACGGCATGGACGTGCTCCCGCTGGCCGACGTGCTGGCCTGAACGGTGGCGGGCTGACCGGCGGCACGGACTCCGCCGGCGTGGGCACACCACCCACGCCGGCGCTGCGCCGTGCCGTTCGCGGCTACCTCGACCACCTGACCGTCGAACGGGGCCTCTCCGCGAACACGCTCGCCTCGTACCGTCGGGATCTGGACCGCTATCTCGCCACCTTGACCGATGCCGGCGTCACCGACCTCGCGTCGGTCGGCGCCGGCCTCGTGGAGTCGCACCTGGCGCGGCTGCGCGCCGGCGACGACGCGCACCCGCCGCTGGCGGTCTCCTCCGCCGCCCGCGCGGCCAGCGCGGTACGGGGTCTGCACCGCTTCGCGCTGCGCGAAGGCCTGGCCGGCGCCGATCCGAGCCGCGACGTCCGCCCGCCAACGCCGCCCCGGCGGCTGCCCCGGGCGCTACCGGTCGACGACGTGGTCCGGCTGTTGGAGACCGCCGGCCCGATCACCGCGACCGGCGACGACGCGCCCCTCGCGCTGCGCGACCGGGCGTTGCTGGAGTTTCTGTACGGCACCGGCGCGCGCATCTCCGAAGCGGTCGGCGCCGCCGTGGACGACCTCGACACCGACGACGGCACGGTGCTGCTGCGCGGCAAGGGCGGCCGGGTGCGGCTGGTGCCCATCGGCGGGTACGCCGTCGACGCCGTCCGCGCCTACCTGGTTCGGGCCCGCCCCGGGCTGGCCGCCGCCGGCCGGGGCACCCCGGCGGTGTTCCTGAATGCCCGGGGCGGCGCGCTGTCCCGCCAGGGCGCCTGGGGCATCCTGCGCCGCGCCGCCGACCGGGCCGGGCTGCCCGTCGACGGGCCGGCCGCGGTCTCCCCGCACACCCTGCGTCACTCCTACGCCACCCATCTGCTCGACGGCGGCGCCGACGTCCGGGTGGTCCAGGAGCTGCTCGGCCACGCCTCGGTGACCACCACCCAGGTCTACACGTTGGTCACCGTGGAGCGGCTGCGCGAGGTGTACGCCACCGCCCATCCCCGCGCCCAGGGCTGAACCGGTCGCGGTCGACGCCGACACGCCGGGCCGGTGCCGAACCCCCTGCTGGTCGGTGGCGTACAGTCGGCATCGGCGCGGACCTCCTGGAGCGACACGACCGGGGTGCGCAGCGGCGCCGCGAAGGACGTCGGACGGCTCCGACGCCGGGTGGGTCGTCGGGAGGGGGCAACGAGCACATGGCTGGCAACGGTGACCGTGCCGAGACCTGGACGTCGGAGCTCCGCGAGCAGCAGGCGACGCTCGGCGCGGACCTGGGTCCTGCGGACCCGGCTGCCTACACGATGCGCAAGCCCATTCCCGAGCCGATGCCCACCGACCGGCACGGCCCGGCGCGCATCATCGCGATGGCCAACCAGAAGGGTGGCGTCGGCAAGACCACGACCACCATCAACCTGGGCGCCGCCCTCGCGGAATACGGCCGCAAGGTGCTGCTCGTCGACTTCGACCCGCAGGGCGCCCTCTCGGTGGGCCTGGGCGTCAACCCGCACAACCTCGACCTGTCCGTCTACAACCTGCTCATGCAGGACGACGTGATCGCCGAGGACGTGCTCATCAAGACCGACGTGGCGGGCCTGCACCTGCTGCCGGCCAACATCGACCTCTCCGCCGCCGAGATCCAGCTCGTCAACGAGGTCGCCCGGGAGATGGCCCTGGCCCGGGTCCTGCGCACGGTCCGCAAGGAGTACGACTACATCCTGATCGACTGCCAGCCGTCACTCGGCCTGCTGGCGATCAACGCGCTGACCGTCGCGCACGGCGTGCTCATCCCCCTCGAATGCGAGTTCTTCAGCCTGCGGGGTGTGGCACTGCTGCTGGACACCATCGACAAGGTGCGCGAGCGACTCAACTTCGACCTGGAGCTCGAAGGCATCCTCGCCACCATGTACGACAGCCGCACCACGCACTGCCGCCAGGTCCTCCAGCGGGTCGTGGAGGCGTTCGGCGACAAGGTCTACCAGACGGTCATCACCAAGACGGTGAAGTTCCCCGAGTCCACCGTGGCCGGTGCCCCCATCACGACGATGGACCCGGCCTCCTCCGGGGCACGTAACTACCGTCAGCTGGCCCGCGAGGTGATCGCCGCCCAGTCGGAGCGGTAGCCGGAACGCCCGGTGCCCGCCTCGTGGACTACGGTCGTCCGGTGACCGCGCCACCCCTCGACCCACCCGGGACCGCCGAAGCGGCCGTGGTCGACGGTGTGCAGCCCGCCGGGTTCACGGTCCGGCTGGCCAACTTCACCGGCCCGTTCGACCTGCTGCTGCAACTGATCGGCAAGCACAAACTCGACGTCACCGAGGTGGCCCTGCACACGGTCACCGACGAGTTCATCGCCTACATCAGGGCGATGGGCGACAACTGGGACCTGGACGAGGCCAGCGAGTTCCTGCTCATCGCCGCGACCCTGCTCGACTTGAAGGCGGCCCGGCTGCTGCCCGCCGCCGACGTCGAGGACGAGGCCGACCTCGCCCTGCTGGAGGCCCGGGACCTGCTCTTCGCCCGGCTGTTGCAGTACAAGGCGTACAAGGAGGCGGCGGCGCACATCGCCGAGCTGGAGGCCGTCGGCGGCCGACGCTATCCGCGTGCCGTCAGCCTGGAGCCCCGCTACGCCGAGGCGTTGCCCGACCTGGTGCTCGGCATCGGCCCCCAGCGGCTGCTGAAGCTGGCCGTGAAGGCGATGACCCCGAAGCCGGTGCCGGAGGTCTCCATCGCCCACGTGCACATGGTCCGGGTCAGTGTCCGGGAGCACGCGGCGATCCTCGCGGCCCGGCTGCGCCGGGCCGGCACCGCCACGTTCTCGCTGCTCTGCGCCGACTGCGAGGCCACCCTGGAGGTGGTGGCCCGGTTCCTCGCGCTGCTGGAGCTGTACCGGGAGGGCCTGGTGTCCTTCGTGCAGGAGCAGGCCCTGGAGGAGCTGACCGTGCGCTGGACCGGCCCGACCGACGGCGACACCGAGCTGCACGTCGACGAGTACGCCGGCACCCCGGCCGACCCGGAGTCGCCGGAGCTTGAACTGGCGGGGACTGATCCTCAGCCGGTGAGGGCTGAGCTTGAGCCGGCGGGTGCAGAACCTGCGGGGACTGAGCCCGCGGGGAATGGGCCCGCGCTGGCGGGGGCTGACCCTGTTCCGGCGGGGGAGGCCGGCGGGCCGGACGGGACGGGAA
>NZ_QGSY01000210.1 GCF_003857035.1 Micromonospora arida | reverse complement strand
GCGGGGGTTGTGGTGAGGGTGGCGGTGGTGGTGTCGAGGGTTGCTCTGGTGCCTACCGGGACGGTTAGCTGACCGGGGCCGTGGCCGATGGGGAGGCCGCCGAGGACCGGTACGCCCAGGTCGCCGAGGCGTTCGGTGAGTACGTCGACGATGGTGGTGTCCCAGCCGTCGCCGCAGTCGGTGAACTGCCCGACCGCCACCCCGGCCAGTCCGTCCAGCGCGCCGGCCCGGCGCAGGTGGGTGAGCATCCGGTCGACCTTGTACGGGGGTTCCTGCACGTCCTCGATCAACAGCACCGCACCGGTCAGGTCGGGCAGGTCCGGCGTGCCGATCGACGCGGCGATCATGCACAGGTTGCCGCCGAGCAGGGTGCCGGTGGCGCGACCCGGTACGCGTACGCCGAAGGTCTCCTCGGTGGGGACCGCGGTGATCGACACCGGTTCGGTCGTCATCAGCGCCGCGTGCAGGGACTCGGCGGAGCGCAGCGGCGTCCGCTCGTCGCGCCAGGCCGCCCCGGGGCCGTGCACCCCGGCCAGGCGGGCGCCCCTCCACAGGGCGAACTGCAACGCGGTGATGTCCGAGAAGCCGGCCACCACCTTCGGGTCACGGCGTACGGCGGCCATGTCGATGGCGTCCACGATCCGCTGGGCCCCGTAGCCGCCGCGGGTGCAGATCACCCCGCGCACTTCAGGGTCGGCGAAGGCCGCGTTCAGGTCGGCGGCGCGCAGGTCGTCGGTGCCGGCGAGGTAGCCGTGGCGGGCGTACGCGTTCGGCGCCGGCACCGGGCGCAGGCCCCAGCCGGTGAGCAGTTCCATGCCCCGGGCCACCCGCTCCGGCGAGGTCGGCCCGGACGGCGACACCAGCAGCACCGTGTCACCCGGGCGCAGCACGGGCGGGCGCACGGCGGCGGTGTCCTCGCTGATCACAACCGCAGAGCCTAACGACCCGGCCGAGGCGGGAACGCCACCCGGGCGCGCGGGCCGTGCCGGGGCGTGGTGCCGTGCGGCGTACCGGCTAGCCTCGACGGGTGGCAACCGCGCTGGTGATCGAGAACGACCCGACGGACGACGCGCGCCGGCTGGGTGAGTGGCTGACCGAGGCTGGGCTGGAGCTGTGGGTGGTTCGCCCGCACGCCGGCGACGAGCTCCCCGACGACCTGGAGGGGTACGCGGCGCTGGTGGTGCTCGGCGGCGACCAACAGGCGTATCCGTTCCCGGACGGCTCGCCCGGCGCACAGTGGTTTCCCGCCGTGGAGGGCCTGCTGCGCAAGGCGGTCCGGTACCGGGTGCCGACCCTGGCGGTCTGCCTTGGCGCGCAGCTGCTCGCCACCGCGCACGCCGGGTTGGTGGAGCGCAGCCCGTCCGGGCCGGAGATCGGCCCCGGCGTGGTCGGCCGGCGCGACGCCGCCGAGAACGACCCGTTGTTCCGGTACGTTCCGCTGATCCCGGACGTGCTCCAGTGGCACGCCGACGAGATCACCGAGCTGCCTCGGGGCGCGACCCTGCTGGCCGCCTCCACCCGCTACCCGCATCAGGCGTTCCGCCTCGGTGACCGGGCCTGGGGGTTGCAGTTCCACATCGAGTGCGACGCCGCGATGATCGCTGACTGGGCCACCGACTCGACCCAACTCGCCGAGCTGGGCTACGACCCGGAGCTGGTGGTCGCGGCCTGCGCCTCGGTGCTGGCCGACGTCGAGGAGGTCTGGCAACCGTTCGCCGCCCGGTTCGCCGCGCTGGCCCTCGGCGAGTTGGACGACAGCACGACGCGGCGCGGCCTGCCGCTGCTCGGGCACTGATGAGCCGGCCGACCAGGGCACCGGGCCGGCTCGCCCGGTACGGCTTCGGCACCGCCGAAGGCGATGGCGGCGCGCGCGCCGCGGACCTGCTCGGCCCGGAGGGGCTGGGGCTGTGGCGGCCGGCCGAGCAGGAGCCGGTCGACGAGGCAGCCGCGGAGTTGCTCGCCGCGCTGTCCCGGGCCGCCGACCCGGACCTGGCGCTGCGCCAACTGCACCGCATCGTGGAAGCAGAGAGCCGCACGCCCGCAGGCAGCGCCGGGGGCCGAACGTCCGCAGGCGGCGCCGAGAGCCGCGCCACCGAAGGCAGCGCCGAATCGCCGCTGCTCGCGGACCTGCACAACGACCCCGGGCTGCGGCGGCGGCTGATCGCGGTGCTCGGCGCGTCGTCGGCGCTCGGCGACCACCTGGTGGCCCACCCCGAGCACTACCAGGCGCTGCGGACCGCCCCGGACGGGCTCGCCCCGACCGCCGAAGGGCGGCTGGAGCCGACCGACGGCGGCAACCCGGTGGCGGCACTGCGGACCGCGTACCGCCTGGCGTTGCTGCGGATCGCGGCGGCCGACCTGACCGGCGGTCGCGGCCTGGAGCAGACGATGGCCGCGCTCTCCGCGCTGGCCGACGCGACGCTCTCGGCGGCGTACGAAATCGCGGTGGCGGAGCTGGCGGAGGGGACCGAGCGGCCCCGGCTCGCGGTCGTGGCGATGGGCAAGTGCGGCGGCGGCGAGCTGAACTACGTCTCCGACGTGGACGTCATCTTCGTCGCCGCCGAGGACGCCGACCTGTCCGCCGCGACCCTGGTGGCGACCCGACTGATCTACATCTGCGGGCTGGTCGCCTGGCCGGTGGACGCCGCGCTGCGCCCCGAGGGCAGCCGGGGCCCGCTGGTGCGGACCCTCGCCAGCCACCTCGCCTACTACCGGCGGTGGGCGCGCACCTGGGAGTTCCAGGCGCTGCTCAAGGCCCGCCCGGCAGCCGGTGACCTGCCGCTGGCCCAGGAGTGGATCGACCAGCTCGCGCCGCTGGTCTGGCGGGCGGCCGAGCGGCCCGAGGCGGTCGAGGACGTCCGCGCCATGCGCCGCCGGATCATCGACCACATCCCGCCGAAGGAGCTGGAGCGCGAGATCAAGCGCGGCCCCGGCGGGCTGCGCGACATCGAGTTCGCCGTCCAGTTGCTGCAACTCGTGCATGGACGCGGCGACGAGACGCTGCGCGCGCCCGGCACCATCCCGGCGCTGCGGGCGCTCGTCGCCGGCGGCTACGTCGGGCGGGCCGACGGCGAGGCCCTGCTGCGCGGCTACCGCTTCCTGCGCAGCGTCGAGCACCGGCTGCAACTACAGGGCCTGCGTCGTACGCACACGGTGCCCGCCGAGCCGGGCGCGCTGCGCTGGCTCGCCGCCGCGCTGGGTTTCACGGCCGCGCCGGGGCGCAGCGCCGTGGAGAGCTTCCGGGCCGAGTGGGTCACCCACGCCACCGAGGTACGCCGACTGCACGCCAAGCTGCTCTACCGGCCGCTGCTGGAGTCGGTGGCCCGGGTGCCGGCCGACGGTCTGCGGCTCACTCCGGAGGCGGCCAGGAACCGCCTGGAGATCCTCGGCTTCGCCGACCCGGCCGGGGCGTTGCGCCACCTCCAGGCGCTCACCGGCGGGGTCAGTCGCACGGCGGCCATCCAGCGCACGTTGCTGCCGGTGCTGCTCGACGAGTTCGCCGACGCGCCGGAGCCGGACCGAGGGCTGCTCAACTACCGCAAGGTCTCCGACAAGCTGGGCAGCACCCCCTGGTATCTGCGGCTGCTGCGCGACGGCGGCCCGGTCGCCCGTCGGCTGGCCCGGGTCCTCGCGCTGTCCCGGTACGTCGCCGACCTGCTCGCCCGCGACCCGGAGGCGCTGCGGCTGCTGGCCGAGGAGAACGAGCTGGCGCCACGCGCGCCCGAGGTGCTGCGGGAGGGGTTCCTGGCAGCGGCGGCCCGGCACTCCGACCCGGTCGAGGCCACCAGCGCGGTGCGCGCACTGCGACGCCGCGAGCTGGTCCGGGTGGCCTGCGCCGACGTGCTCTGCCGGGCCGGCGCGCTCGCACCCAGCCCCACCCGGGCGGACGGCGCGAAGCGGGCCCCCGGGCTGTCCGACATCACCGAGGTCGGTACGGCGCTCGCCGACGTCACCGACGCCACCCTGGCCGCCGCGTTGCGGGCCGCTCAGGCCAGCCAACCGGCACCACCCGGGCTGCGGTTCGCGGTGATCGGCGTGGGACGGCTCGGCGGGTACGAGTCGAACTACCTCTCCGACGCCGACGTGCTCTTCGTCTACGACCCGCCGCCGGGCACCAGCGAGAGCGCCGCCAGCGCCGCCGCGCACGCCGTCGCCGAGGAGCTGCGCCGACTGCTCGGCGTACCCGCCCCCGACCCGCCGCTGGGTGTCGACGCCGACCTGCGGCCGGAGGGCCGCCAGGGTCCGCTGGTCCGCAGCCTCGCCGCGTACGCGGCGTACTACGCCCGCTGGTCGCGGGTGTGGGAGGCGCAGGCGCTGCTGCGGGCCCGGTTCGTCTGTGGGAACGCCGAGCTGGGGGCCGAGTTCGAGGCGATGATCGATCCGGTGCGCTACCCGGCCGACGGGCTGACCCGCGAGCAGGTCGTCGAGATCCGTCGGATCAAGGCCCGGGTGGAGACCGAGCGGCTGCCCCGGGGCGCCGACCCGGCCACCCACACCAAGCTCGGGCGCGGTGGGCTCGCCGACGTGGAGTGGGCGGTGCAACTCGTCCAACTCCGGCACGCCGGCGCGATACCGGCGCTGCGCGGCACGCGTACCCTCGACGCCCTCGCGGCGGCCGAGCGGGCCGGCCTGATCGACCCGGCGGACGCCGCGGAGATGGCCGCCGGTTGGGCCCTGGCCGCGCAGGTCCGCAACGCGTTGATGCTGGTCCGGGGTCGGGCCGGCGACCAACTGCCCCGGCACGGGGTGGAGTTGGCCGGGGTGGCCCGGCTGCTCGGCCGCGACGATCCGGGCGAGTTCCTCGACGAGTACCTGCGCACCGGCCGCCGCTCCCGCGCCGCGGCCGAACGGGTTCTCGATGCCTGACGCGTCGCCGCCCCCAACCGGGCGCAGCGTCGCGGGTTGGGCGGCGGCGACCGGGGTGGCGGTGCTTCTCGCCGTCGCGTTCCTCCTTGCGCCGCCGATGGGCACCGACCTCGCCGCCCAGGTGGCCCGTGCCGGGTTCACCGAGCGGTACGGGGCCGCGCCGGTCGACTTCGGCTGGTACGGCGGCGTCAACCAGTACGGCTACAGCCTCTTCACCGCCAGGTTGGGCGCGCTGATCGGGGTGCGTCCGCTGGGGGCGATCGCCGCCGTGGTCGGCGCGGCCGCGCTGGGTTGGCTGTTCACCCGCAACCGGGCCCGTCGACCGCTGCTGGCCGGCGTCCTCGGCGCGGTGGTGCTGGTCGGCAACCTGGCGAGCGGTCGGATCACCTTCGCGGTCGGCTTGGCGTTCGGGCTGCTGGCGCTCTGCGCGGTCAGCGCGGAACGCCCGCCGCGCTGGCTCCGGTTGACGCTCGCCGCCGTCTGCGCCGCCCTGGCGACGGCGGCCAGCCCGGTCGCCGGCCTGTTCACCGGGCTGGCCGGCGCGGCGCTGCTGCTGGGCGCCCTGCGCACCGGTGACGGGCCGGGCCGCCCGCTGCCCGGAGGCTGGCGAGCCGAGCGACCACTGGCCGAGGGGTTCGTCCTGGCCGTGGCGCCCGCCGTCACGCTCGCCCCGATGGCGTTCGTCTTCGGCAACGGCGGCACTCAGCCGTACTCGGCCGAGTCGATGCGCATCAACGTCGCGCTCGCGGTGCTGGTGGCGGTCGTGCTGCCGCGTCGCCGCCGGGTGCTGCGCGTCGGCGCGGTGCTCACCGTGCTGCTCCTGATCGGGGCGTACTACGTGCCCAGCCCGATCGGTTCCAACGCGCTGCGACTGCCGATGCTGTTCGCCCTGCCCGTGCTGGCCGGGTACGCCGCGTTGCCGGGGCCGTGGCTGGCCGGGCTGCTCGCCGCGACCGTCTGGTGGCAGTCCCCGGTGATGATGAGCGACGTGACCCGGGCCGGCGCACCGGAGAGCGCCGAACGTTTCTACCAACCGCTCGTCGCCGAACTCGACCGGCGGCAGCCGGCCGGGCGGGTCGAGGTGGTGCCGCTGCGCGACCACTGGGAGTCCGCGTACCTGCCGCCGACCGTGCCACTGGCCCGGGGTTGGGAACGCCAGGTCGACAGCGACCGCAACGCGCTGTTCTACGACGGCAACCTGAACGAGCAGACGTACGAGCAGTGGTTACGGCACGAGGCGGTGAGCTACGTGGTGCTCGCCCCGGACGCACCCGCCGACCGGTGGGGCCGCGACGAGGCCGCGCTGATCCGCGGCGGCCTGCCGTACCTGCGGGAGGTCTGGCGAGACTCCACCTGGCAGATGTACGCCGTGGTCGATCCGACCCCGCTGGTCGGTGCCCCGGGTCAACTCGTCACCGCCGACCGCAGCGCCGTCCGCCTGACCGCCACGCCCGGGGACGTGCCGGTCCGGGTTCGGTGGTCGCGTTGGCTCACGTTGAGCGGCCCGGACGGCTGCCTGCGACCGGGCGTGGACGGGTGGACCGAGGTGCGGGTCCGCGCCGCCGGCGACTACTCGATCTCCAGTGGGTTGGCACCGGCGCGCCACTGCTGACCGTGCCTGCCGTCGGCCTTCCGCCGACGGGCTGGCAGCATGTCCGGCGTGCCTTCCCACCTCGCGCGCTGGACCGGCCTGGCCGGCTCGATGCTGCTCGCGCTCTCCGCTTTCCTCGGCGGGGCGTTCCCGAGCGGCCCCCTGCGCAGCACCCCGGTCAGCATCTGGCAGGGGCCCAACGGCCCGCTGATCCTCGCCGCCTGGGTGGTCGGCACCGGCCTGATGGCGTACGCCTGGTGGGCGCTGCGCGACGGAGGGCCCTCGACGCGGTGGGCCCTGATCACCGTCGGGCTCTGGCTGCTGCCGCTGCTGATCGCACCGCCCTTCGGCAGTCGGGACGTGTACGCGTACGCCTGCCAGGGCGCCAGCTTCGTCGGCGGCATCAGCCCGTACGAGCAGGGCGTCTCCGCGCTGCCCTGCCCCTGGCTGGACACGGTGTCGGTCATCTGGCGCGACACCCCGGCACCGTACGGGCCGCTGTTCGTGCTCATCGCGGGCGCCGTGGTGAAGGCCACCGGTTCGCTGACCGCCAGCATCGTGCTGTTCCGTGCGCTGTCGCTGGTCGGCGTGGCCCTCACCGCGTGGGCCCTGCCGGTGCTGGCACGTCGGGCCGGTGTGCCGGCGAAGCGGGCGGTGTGGCTGGCGTTGGGCTCCCCGCTGGTTGCCGCGCACCTGGTCGGTGGCCCCCACAACGACGTGTTGATGCTCGCCGCGTTGGTCGGCGGACTGGCCGTGGTGGCGGCACACCCGGGTCGGCGCGGCATGCTGCTGGTCGGCGGGCTGCTCCTCGGAGTCGCGGTAGCGATCAAGGTGACCGCCGTGGTGGTGGTCCCGTTCGCCGCGCTGGCGGCCACCGCCGGGCCGTACCGGATCCGCACACTGATCCGCGACGGCGGCTGGGTGGTCGGCGGCACGGTCGTCACCGTGGTCGGCGTGACCCTCGTCGGTGGGCTGGACTTCGGCTGGATCGGCGGGCTGTCCCAGGGCGGCGCCGCCATCGCCTGGACCTCCCCGTCGACCGCCGTGGGGCAGACGGCCGGGTACGTCGCGGCGCTGTTCGGCGGTCACATCGACGCGCTGCCGGTCACCCGCGGGATCGCCGTGGTCCTCCTGGCCGTACTGCTCGTCTGGCTCTGGTGGCGGGCCCGCACCCGCGACCCGCTGTACCACGCCGGCCTCGCGCTCGCCCTCACCGTCGCGCTCGCCCCCGTCGTGCACCCCTGGTACTGGACCTGGCCGCTGTTCGTGCTGGCGGCCACCGCCCAGCGCACCAGATGGTTCACAGTGGTCGCCCTGGTCGCGTCCTTCCTGGTGCTGCCCAACGGCACCGGGCTGCCCCGGTACACCAAGACAGTCGGGGCGCCGCTGATGACGCTGTTGGTGATCGTGCTGGTCATCTGGTTGGTACGGTCGGCTCGAGCGGCCCGTCAGCCGGTCGCCGACGATTGAGGGAAGGTGCGCCGGTGACCGCTCCCGGCGCGTCTGTTCCCCCGCCGCCTGTGTCGTTGGCGGCATCGGCTGCCCGGTACGCGGGCCTGGTCGGCGCGGTCCTGCTCGCCGTGGCCGGATACCTCGGCGGGGCCCTGCCCGACGCCCCGCTCGGCGCGACACCCGCGTCGATCTGGCGAACCCCGGACGGTCCGGCGACGCTGACCTGCTGGCTGATCGGCACCGTCCTGCTGGTCGGGGCCTGGTGGTCGTTGCGCGAGGGTGCGCCGTCGACCCGTTGGGCGTACGTCACCGCCGGGCTGTGGGCGCTACCGCTGCTGGTCGCGCCACCGCTGGGCAGCCGGGACGTCTACTCGTACGCCTGCCAGGGCTGGACGTACGCACACGGCGTCGACCCGTACACCGTGGGGGTGGCGGCGGCGGGCTGCCCCTGGTTGGACACGGTGGCGCCGATCTGGCGGGACACCCCGGCACCGTACGGGCCGGGGTTCGTCCTGCTCGCGGCGCTCGCCGTCGGCCTCGGCGGCGGGCTCACCGGGACGATCGTGGCGCTACGCGTGATCGCCGTGGCGGGGCTGCTGCTGGCCGCGCTCTGCCTACCCGCTCTGGCACGGGCGGCCGGAGTGCCGGCCGGCTTGGTGGCCGGGGTGCCGGCCCGGCGGGGGGTGCCGGCCGGCTTGGTGGCCGGGGTGCCGGCTCGGCGGGCGGTCTGGTTGGCGCTGGCCGGTCCGCTGGTCGGCGTACACCTGGTGGCCGGCGCACACAACGACGCCGTGATGCTGGGCCTGCTGCTGTGTGGGCTGCTGGTCGTGGTCCGTCGACCAGGTCGGCCGGTGGCGCTGCTACTGGCCGGAGCGCTGCTCGGGCTGGCGGTCACGGTGAAAGCCAGCGCCGTGGTGGTGGTGCCGTTCGCCGTGCTGGCCGGCATGCCCGATCAGTACACCGTTCGAGCGTTGCTGCGCCACGGTGCTTGGCTGACCGGAGGGCTGCTCGCCGCGTTGCTGGTCACCTCGGCAGTGTCCGGCCTCGGCTTCGGCTGGGTGGGCGGGCTGACCCACAGCGGCGACTCGGAGCAGTGGACATCGCCACCCACCGCCGTGGGCTTCGTGGTCGACTACGCCGGCGCGCTGGTCGGCCGGGACCCGCAGGCGGTGCCGGTGGTCCGGGCGGTCGCGCTGCTGCTGCTCGTCGGGGTGCTGCTGATGCTCTGGTGGCGGGCCTGGCATGTGCTGCGCGGGCTGAATGAAGCCGCGGCTCCCGAGGTGAGGTGTTCGGGGGTGGGGTGTTCCGGTGTTGCGGGTCCCGAGGTGGCTGCTCGCGTGGAGGCCTCTTCCGGGGTCGTGTCTCCCGGGGTCGCGTCTTCGGGGGTCGCGTCTTCCGGGGTCGCGTCTTCGGGGGTCGCGTCTTCGGGGGTCGCGTCTTCCGGGGTCGCGTCTTCGGAGTTCGCGTGTCCTGAGGTCGGATGTCCTCGGGTGGCGCGGTCCCGGGTGGCGCTGCACGGCGCGGCGTTGGCGCTGGTCGCCACCGTCGTCCTGTCCCCGGTCTTCCACCCCTGGTACGCGACCTGGCCGCTGGCGTTGCTGGCGCTCACCGCCGCCCGTACGACGTGGTTCGTGCTGCCCACCGCGGCGGCAGCCTTCCTCGCCCTGCCCGACGGCACCAACCTGGCCCGTGTCACCAAGGCACCCGGTGCCCTGGCGATGACCGCCCTGCTCCTGACCGTGCTCGTACGCGCCCTGCGCACCGCCCGCCGCCGCCGGCAACGTTGATCATGAGGTTGACGGGGGCAATTCGGGCGAAACGCCTCGCCAACCTCATGATCGTCATCGTCGTGGGGTCAAGATCGTGCTCGAACGTGGATGTAGTGGTGTCCGACGCGGTCGAGGCCACTACATCCAGGATCGAGCACGATCTTGGGGCAGGGCAGGGCAGGGC
>NZ_QGSY01000248.1 GCF_003857035.1 Micromonospora arida | reverse complement strand
GCGCCTCCCTCGCGCCGATCTTGCACTTCCGGTTGCCGATTCGCGGCTCATGCCCTGGATTGTCGGAGCAGAAACTGCAAGATCGATGGCGTGGTTGGTGCGGCAGGTTTGTCGCCTCCGACCGGTTTGCGACGGCGATCGCCGGGAAGTCGGTACTCGTGCGAGCAATTTTGACGAAAGTTGAGCAGGACTCCCGGCTGGACCGCGCGGGTGACCGGTTGCAGAAGGTCGTCCTTGGGACGCTGCGTCCACGCCGGTTGCGCGACCTGCTGCACGGGGTGACCCTCGGGCATCCGCTGCACCCGGCGATGGTGCAGGTGCCGGTCGGGGCGTGGATCAGCGCCGCGGTGCTGGACCTCATGCCCGGGCAGCGCCGGCCCGCCACCGTGCTGGTCGGTCTGGGCACCGTCAGCGCGCTGCCGGCGGCGGTCGCCGGTCTGAACGACTGGGCGGCACTCGCCCGGGACCAGCGCCGGGTCGGCCTGGTGCACGCCGCCGCCAACACCGTCGGCATGACGCTCTACGCCGGCTCGTTGGCCGCCCGGCTGTCCGGCCGCCACGGCATGGGTCGCGCCCTCGGCTTCCTCGGGCTCTCCACCGTGAGCCTTGGCGCGTACATCGGGGGTCACCTGGCGTACAAGCAGGGGGCGCAGGTCAACCAGAGCATCTCCGAGCTGCACCGGATGACCGATGGCTGGCACTCGCTGGCCGACATGGCCACGCTGCCGCAACGCACCCTGATCACCCGAGAGGTGGACGACGACATCTCGGTGATCCTCTACCGGCACGGTGACGAGGTGACCGTGATGTTGGAGCGCTGCCCGCATCAGAGCGGGCCGCTCGGCGAGGGTGAGGTGCAGGAGATCGACGGCCACGCCTGCGTGGTCTGCCCGTGGCACGGCAGCGCCTTCCGGCTCAACGGCGGTGAGGTCGTGCAGGGGCCGTCCGGCAACGACCAGCAGATTCTGCCCACCCGGATCCAGAACGGCGTACTCCAGACCCGCCTGCCCTGACCCGATCCGCGCTGACCCGATCCGCGCCCCAGGGCAGCAACTCCTTCGACGCTGATGTCTGTGAGTCATCATGATGACTCACAGACATATCGCTCTCCGAGACATCGCCCCGGCCGCCCCCGCCAGGGCGGCGTGACCAGACCGCCTCGGGCGCGATCGGCGCGACGTGGAGGAACCAGTCCAGCGTTTGGTGGCCAGTCGCCTCGCAGGCGCGGCGTGGCGTGCGGGCCGCTCAGGTGCGTCGGTGTCGGCCGACCGGCGGACCGTCCGGCACGGAGTCCAGGCCGTGCCCGCCGTCGAACAGCCCACCCTCGCCACCATCGCCGGCCCAGCCCTCGTCACCACCCCAGCCCGCAGGGCCGGCGGCCGTCATTCCGCCGCCGTGGGGTGCCGTGCCGCCGGAGAGTGCCATCCCGCTGCCCGGGAACGCCGTGCTGCCGGGGTAAGCCATTCCGCTGCCGGCGGGCATCGTCCCACTGCCGGTAGACGCGACCCCGCTATTGGCGGGCGTCACCCCACTGCCGGGTGTCAGCCCACTGCCGGGCGTCACCCCACTGCCGAGAGGTGCGAACCCACTGCCGGTAGGCGTTGTCCCGCCGCCGCGAGGTGCGAAGTCGCTCCCGCTCGGTGCCGCGCCGCCGTGTGGTGTCGCCGGGCCTTCGATGGCCGCGGCAGCCCAGGCGGCACCGCTCCCGGCCGCCCCACCACCGCCACGCCGGCCCGCGCCACTGCCACCCTGGCCCGAGCCACTGCTTCGGCCCGAGCCACCGTTTTGGCCCGAGCCACCGTTTTGGCCCGTGCCTGCACCGCTTCGGCCCGCACTGCGGCGTGATGTGCGGGAGGACGCGGCCAGTCGGGGAGCCGCCCCGGCGGTGGCTGGACGGCGGCGCAGCCCCAGGACTGCGCCGATCTGGGCACCGACGATGCTCGCCACCGCCAGTACGGCGGAGACCGCCAGCGGGCGGTTCACCCGATCGGCGGCACCAGCTCGGGCTGCACCGACCGTCATCGCTGGTGGTTGGCCCGCTGACTCCGTACCACTGGGTGGTGCTGGGGCCACCCGCGGCGGCGCGGTTCGCTCGGGCGCCGGCCGGGGCGCGGGCGGCTTCGGCGCCGCGGGCCGGTCGACGAGCCGACCCGTGGCGTGCTGCCGGGCCCCCTGGTCGGCGGCCTCCGTGGGCAGTCGGAGCAGTTGGCCGGGGCGGATCCGGTCCGGGTCGTCGAGCTTGTTCAGCTTGGCGAGCTGTCGGTAGTCCCCGAACTCGTCCAGGTACCGCTCGGCCACCTCCCCGAGGTAGTCGCCCCGCGCCACCCGGTACACCGGCGCGGCCGTGTCCGGTGTCGTCGCGGCGCGGGTCGGCGCGGCCAGGGTGGTGACGGCCGTTGCGCTCGGACTCGCGTACACCGGGGTTCCGTAGATCGCCGCGGCGCTGGCGGCGGCCGGGCTGGCGACCAGGATCAACGCGACCGAGCCGACCAGCGCGGCGGCTGCCTTCTGCTGGCGGCCCATCCCGGGCAGCTTCGGCGCCGGCCGGCGCAGGGTCTGTGCGCCCAACTCGACGAGGACGGAGAAGGCGAACGTGGCCCAGCCGAACCAACCGGCCACTGCCAGCGCCCGCAGGAAGAGCTGACCGTCGTCCCGGCTGGTCAGCGCGGTGCCCACCTCGCTGATCGTGGGGAGGTGATCGGGCAGGGGGTTACCGGCGAAGGCGAGCAGCGCGATCGGCGCGCCGACCAGCAGCACCAGGAGCACGGCCAGCGCGCCGATGCCGGTGAGGATCCGTCCGGTCCGCCGTACGACGGACCCACCCGATACGGGCATGGCTGCCTTCCTTCCTACAGTGTTGCGGTGATGGCACGCGCGGTCGCCTCGCCGGTGACGGTGACCGTCTTCTCCTGGACGAACGGTCCGATCATCGAGCGGTGGTAGGTGATGGAGACGGTCACCCTGATCAGGATTTCCCCGTCGACCTCGGGGAAGTTCACTGTGTGGCTGGCGGTGTTCACGGCGTCCAGGTAGTCGGCGACCGCATCGCGCGCCTCCGGCTCATTGATCCGCTTCGGCCCTCCCTCGATCGCGGTGGCCCGGTCGATGGCCTGGCCGCCGGCCCGGGCCGCCTCGGCGGCCAGGTTCTGGGCGTGTTGCAGGGTGCGGAGCTGCCCGGCGGCGTCGAAGGAGAGGCCGATGATGGCCAGTACGCCGATCATCGTCACAGCGAGGAAGATGCTCACCCGGCCGTGCTCACCTGCCCGCGAGGGCCGGACAGCCGACGTGGCGGCCGTCATTGCCGACTCCGGTAACGGTCAAGTGGGGAGGTGAACTCCGCGGTGATCAGCCGATCACTCTTCATTCCGGGCAGGATGCCGAGGGTGATGTCCTTGAAGGACACCAGGCAGCTGATCTTCACCGTCACCGTGGCGTTCGTACCGACCGAGCTACTGAAGGCCTTGTCGAAGCTGGACTCATTTTCGGGCGACTTCCCGCTGAATTCCGGGTTCAGGGCGTTGGCGCAGGCCAGGCCGTGCCAGTCCAGCTGGGCCTGAGCTGCCTCCAGCGCCTTCTTCCGAGCTGTGTCGGAGTCCCGGGAGATCGAGGCCGCCCGTGCGGCGTCGTGCGCGGCCGCCTGGAGCGCCTCCGCCGCCACGGCGCTGCGCCCGACCACGCCGGCCAGCACCATCAGCGCGATGAACGCGGGCGCGAGGACCGCCACCTCGATGGAGACCGAGCCCCGCTCGGCGGTACGGGTCATGGCGGTGTCACCCTCTCCACCGTCCCATGGGCGGTCTGCTGAATTGCGAAGTCCACGCCCGGCACCACGGACAGGGACCGGCCGCTGACCGTGCAGGTCACGTCGGTCGTGGTGGTCTCGCAGGTCGGCCCGGCCTTCTCCCAGCCCACCAGCCAGCCGCCGGCGCCCTTCAGGAAGCGGGAGGCGCTGTCCACCCCGGCACCGTTGCCCGCCTGGTACGTCCGCTGAGCGTTGACGCCACTCTGCGCGGCGTTCAACGCGGTGGAGCGGGCGAGGAAGACGGCCGCGACCTGGATCGAGGCGAAGAGCAGCACCAGGATCAGTGGCATCATCACGGCGAGTTCCACCGGGTTCGCGCCCCGCTCGCGGTCGCCGGCCGCGAGGCGGCGCCGGGCGGCGGTGACCGCTCGGCTCCACCTCGGGTACGCGGCTCGACGCACGCCAGCTACTTGGTTTCGGTGTAGTTCGGGATGTTGGTCATCCAGTTGTTGGCCTTGGTCAGGGCCAGGGCGGTGACGGCGATGGCGACCCCGACCAGACCGGCGATGATCACCGCGGTGGGCACCGGGCTGTCGCCGCGCTCACCATCGCGGCGCAGTTCGGCCAGGCGCGTCGTCACCACGACGTGCAGGTAGCTGAGGATGGACATGGCGTTCTCCTTCAGGGGGCGGCGTCAGACACGGGCGATGAACGGATAGAGGACGAACCCGAGCAGCACGAAGACGAGCAGCGCGCCCGGGATGTCGAGCTTGCTGGTGATCCCCTCGGCGCGGGCGAGGTTGTCGGTGCGGATCTGGTCGCGCAGCGAGTCGGCCCGGCTGCGCAGCGTTTCGTGCACCTGCGCGCCCTCGCTGCCGGAGGAGCGCATGATCGCGCCGACGTCGCCCAACTCCGGAATGCCGATCTTGTCGGCGAGGTCGCGCAGTTCGTCCCAGGGCGCGTGCATCTGCATCTGGGCGATCCGCAGCGACTCCTGAAGTCGGTCGAACACCCAACCGTCGCAGACCGCCGCCGCCCGCTCCAGCGACTGCACCGGCCCGTGCGCGGCGGAGAGCTGCAACGCCACCAGGTCGAGGTAGGTGCAGACGGCTTGGCGGAACTCGTCGCGGGCGGCGTTGGCCTTGGTCAGCACGGCGCGGTGCGCCAGCAGGCCGGCCAGCAGCGCCAGGCCGAGGCTGCCCAGCACCGGCACGACCAGGGGGAACGGTATGCCGAGCACCCACAGCGCCACCCCGAGCACTGTCGGCGTGGCCAACCCGATCAGCGCAGAGAGCAGCACCGACAACGCGTACTGCTCGGAGGTCTGACCGATGAGGGCGAGCTGCATCTGCGGCGGCCGCAACCAGCGGGACATCCCGGTCAGCCAGTCGAGCCGCCGGGACGCGGCCGTGGCCACCCGGCCGGTGCCCGGCGGCTGATGCAGTCGGCGCAGCGCAGGCCCGAGCGCCGGTGTCGCCGGCACCAGCTCCCGGACGACCAGGAAGACACCCAGACCGATCCCGGCGCCACCGCAGACCGCGAGGGCAAACTGCCAGTTCACGATCATGGGAGCCGCCTTTCGTTCGCGACTGCGGGGCTCCGCTGCGCTGCGCTCACGCGATCACCTCGCTCGGGTTGGGCGCCGGCAGGAACCGGGCCGGCCGTTGCGGCTGGCTCATCGACCGCACCCAGGCCAGCAGGCCGATGAAGGCGGCACCGAGGGCGGCCATCACCAGCTGACCCACCGGTGTGCCGTACGGCCTGATGTACTCGGTGTTGATCAGCCCGTACGCCAGGGTCGCCAGCGTCATCCCGGTGAGGAAGCGGACCGCGAACCGGGGCTGGGTGCGCTTGGCCTCGATCTCCCGACGGGTCGCCACCTCCGCGGACGCCGCGCCAGCGATCGAACCGAGCACGTCACCCAGCCGTTCACCCCGGTCGGACAGGTGCAGGATCAGCGCCGCGACCACCTGGTCGCAGACCGGGTCGGCGATCTCGTCGGCGAATGCCAGCAGCGCGGAGCGAGCCATCCAGCCGGCCTGGAGGCGGGCCGCGAGCAGCCGTACCTCGTCCTCGACGCCGGGTGGCACACTGCCGATCGTGCCGATGATCGCCTGCTGGAGGCCCTGCCCGGTGCCGGAGACGTCCTTGAGTCGACGGGTCCACTCGCCGACCGCCTCGATCCGGGCGATCGCCCGCTGTTCGGCCTTGCCCACCCCGAACAGCCACGGGGTGCCGGGCACCGCCACCGCCACCAGCAGGCCCACCACCGGCAACCCGGTCAACAGGAACGCCAATGCACCAGCGACCAGCGCGGCCACCAGCAGCGCCTGATACGCCCGGTGCTCGGCCGGAGTGCTGCCCGGCCCGCGCCACAGCCGGGCGAGTCCCGGACCGCTGCCCGGGCCCGGCCCGGCGGGTCGACGGGTGCCGACCAGGGCCACCACGGCCAGCAGCAGCCCGGCCACACAGGCGGCGCCGGAGACCACCGCGATCAACTCCAGGCTGTCGAGCATCAGATCACCGCCGGGCCAGTCGGGTCTGCCGAGGCCGCCGCCAGGCCCCGGCACCGGCCTCGACCCACCGGGTCAGCAGCCGCGCGTCGTAACCCACCCGCAGCAACTGGTCGCGGACCCGCTCCGGTAGGTGCCGGGGGACCGCACGACCGTCCGGGCCCGGCCCGAAGACCGTGGTGGTGGTGATCCGACCGGCTTCACCGGCCCCGATCACCTCCTCCACATGCGAGACGAACCGGTGCTTCCGCCCGCCGATCGCGGTCTCGTCCTCGATGGTGACGTAGACGATCAGGTCGAGCGCGTTGCCGGCCATCCGGCGGGCCTGGTCGACTGTCATCTCCCGGCCGTGCGCCAGGGCCAGCTCGACGATCCGTTCACCCACACCTGCGGCGGTACGGGCGTGGATGGTGCACATCGATCCCCGGCTGGTGGTCATCGCCTGGAGCATCGGCACGATCTCCCGGGACCGCACCTCGCCCACGATGATCCGCAGGACCCCCATCCGCAGCGACAGCGGGATCAGGTCGGCGATGGTCACCTCACCCGCTGGGCGGCCGTCGAAGCCGCGCTCACCGTGACCCTCCCGGGCCTCGAAGCTCATCACCGCCCGGTGCCGCTCCCGGCGGCGGGCCGGGAGCAACTCCCGGCTCTCCTCCAGCAACACGTACGGCTCGTCGGGCGGGATCTCGTTCATCAGCGCCCGGATGACAGTGGTCTTTCCGGCACCGGCCAACCCGGCGACCATGATGTTCAGACCGGCGCGCATCGCCGCGCGGAGGAAGTCGCGCAGCAGCGGATCGATCATCTCGTCCAGGTCACCTCGGGCGCCGGCAAGGTCGTCGAGGCTCACGTCCAGGGTGTTGTGCTTGCGAATCACCGCGTACGGGCGGTGGCTGACCAGGAACACCGCTGCCAGCCGGCTGCCGTCGGGCAGTTGCAGGTCGAGGGTGGGCTTCACGGTGGAGAGGGACCGCTCGGTCGCACCCGCCCGACGGGCCGCCGCCTGAAGGATCTCCACCAACTCGGCGTCGCTGTCGGCGATCGGCTCGGCCCAGTCCACCCCACCGCCGTGCCGGGTGATGCGCACCTGGTCGCAGCCGAGGATGTGCACCTCCTCGATGGTGTCGTCGACCAGCAGCGTCTGTAGCCGGCCGAGCCCGACCAGCTCGGCGGTCACCTGGTCGAGCAGCAGGCGTTCATCGCCGGCGGCCATCGGGGTGCCGGCCCGGCGCACCGAGTCCGCGTACGCGGAGACCACAGTGACGGCGAGTCGGGCCCGTTCGGTGTCCTCCTCGTCGACGGTGAACTCCCGGCCGCGCTGCCAGAGGGTGAGCCGTTCGGTGAGTTCCCGGCGCAGCTCCCGGACCACCTGGAAGTCCATCCGGGCCCGGGGCGGCGACTCCGGCGGCGGGGTGGCCGCGGGCGCCGGCTGCGGCTGCGGCCCGGACTGGCCGTGCCGGCCGTTCGGCACGGCCAGGGGCGGCGCGGTGGAGGTCACGGCCGGTGGCTGCTGGCGCGGATCGGTGGAGACCGGCTCAAACCGCATTCGGCACCCCCTGCTGCACGGGCCACGCCAACCGGGCCCGTCGCCGCTCCAGGAGCGCCCCGATCGGGACCTCCAGCGCGGCCGCCGCGCGCATCAGCGGCCGACCGGCCCGCACGGTCCCGCCCAGGGCGAGCACCCCGGCGGTACGCGGATCGTGCGGCAGCCGTGCGATGACCGGCAGTTTCAGGGCACGACTGATATCGGCCCGCCCATGCCCATCGCCGACCAGCAGCAACCGCAGGGTGCCCGGGGGCACCCGGTGCTCGGCGAAGTCCCGTTCGATCGCGGTGACCACCGCGCGGGTGCCGGAGAGGTCCGGCAGGTTCGCCCGGGTCACCAACAGCACCACCGAGGCGGCCCGCAGCACCGGCCACGGAGGCCCGGTCACGTGCAGCCGGCCACAGTCGACCAGGACGTCGTAGCCGGGGGTGCCGCGGTCGAGGGCGTCGAAGTAGTCGGCGAAGCGCTGCCAGAGCGGGGTGACGCTGCCGCTCTGGGCCGGGTCGACGAGGCCGGGCAGCAGCAGCCGTTCCCGGCGGGGGGCGTCCAGGTCGACCAACTGGGACCAGAACGCGCTCTCCAGGTTTCCGTCGCGCAACTCGCCGACGGCCAGCTCTCCGATGCCGCGCGGGCCGTCCAACTGGCCGCCGAGGTATCCGGCGAGGATCGAGCCGCCGGCCGGGTCACATTCGGCGACCACCAGCCGCCGGTGCCAGGCCAGCGCGCAGGCCAGCGCCGAGGTGGTGACGCCGGGCGAACCCTTCGCGGACACCAGCGCGATGATCGCCATCCTCAGGCCGCCTCGGTCAGTACGACGGCGAGCCGCTCCTGTGCGGCGAGCGCCACCACCGCCGGCACGTCACGGGTGAGCAGCGCCAGGTACAGGACCTTGTCGTCGTTGGCCGGGCTGACCATGTCGATGACGGTGGCCGCGAACCGCGTGCCGGCGGCGGCCGGGGCGTCTTCGTCGGCGTTGCTGTCCGGAGTGCTGACCAGCAGCACCTTGTCGCCGGGGTGCAGTTCGCGAGCCGGCACCTGGGCGGTCTTCAGGCCAAGTGCGATCTGCTGCTGTCCGGGGCCGAGCAGCGGGTCGTCGGTGACCTGTCCCAGGGTGAGCAGCGTGCCCGGAAGTAGCGCGACCGCGGCCCGTTTGCCGACCACCTCGTCGAGTCGTGCGGCGGGCACCGGGCGCAACCCCTGACCGCCGGCGACCTGCACTGTGACCAGGTCGGCTGCGCTGATCTCCCGACCCACCTCCACCGGTCGGGCCACCGCCAGATAGCTGCCGGTGGCCCGTACCGAGGTGACCGCGAAGGCCGCGCCCAGCCCGCCCAGCGCGATCAGGAGGACGGCGAGACCGAGCAGCCCGGGACGGACCCGGCGCTGTCGGACCACTGTGGGCGGGTTGATGGGAGCGTCCACCGACGGGGTCCCGTTGCGCGTTGCGAGGCTCATCTGGTGACCACCTGGAGTTCGTTGATCCTGATCTGCACGATGCCGCTTCTCCGGGTCTGCGGGATCACCCGCCTCGTGGCGTCGTTGTTGGTCCACCAGTTCACCGTCCAGTGCGTGGTGGCGGTGACGTCGTAGGTGTCTGCCTTCGGGTAGCCCTCGTCGTAGCCGCAGTCCGGGGAGGTGGCACCCGCCCGCGTGCCCGTGGCCTTGTACTCGGTGCCGGCGCCGTAGCAGGTGACCTTCTTGCCGTTGCCCATGTCCCAGACGATCCGGTCGACCTTCGCTTCGATGTAGACGGTCAACCCCCGGTCGGACTCGTCGGCGTACAGCGGGCCGAAGTAGTTCTTTCCTGCGGTTGCCCACATCCACACGGGCAGGCCGACCAGGCCGGGCCCGATGTTCTTGCGGGGTGCCACCTTCAGGCGGGCCGGCAGCAGACTGATCGACGCCAGGGCGCGACGGGCCAGCTCCTCCGGGTCTGGCGGCGCGCCGAAGCCGGCCGGCGGTTCGGCCAGCGTCACCATCACCTGCGTACCCAGGTCGCCGCCGTTGCAGGTCTGCAGATACCACTGCTCACCCTCGGGGGGCTCGACCGTCCCCTCGCTCAGCTTGTAGTAGCACCCGTCGCCATTGTTGAACCAGCCCAGGTCCTCGTCGTAGCAGGGGATGGTCCGCCCGTTCCACTGGCAGACGCCACCGCCACCGCCGCCGTCGTC
>NZ_QGSY01000337.1 GCF_003857035.1 Micromonospora arida | reverse complement strand
CCGGCGGGGTCGCGTGGCCACCAACCCGTTGACGCGGTGCCACGGCCGGGCCGGACGGCGGTCGGTCTGGTGACCGCTGCCCGGCCGGCGTCGTCGGCTGGCCTTCAGCCCTCGGCCGGGGCATCGGGCCGGCCGCCGGCCGGGACGGTCCGGGCGGTTGCTCATCCGGGCGTTGACGGGGTGGCATCGCACGCTCGGGTGGTTGTTCATCGGTGCGCTGAAGTGGTGGATGCGCGTTCGTGGGGGGTTGCCCGCTGACGCCCGAGCCGAGCGACATCGCATTCGCCGCCAGTGGCGCGTCGGCCCGCGGGCGGGGCGGCGTCGCGGGTCGGGGTGCGGCCGTCGGCGGGCCGGGCTGCGCTGGCGCGATTGAGGGAACTGCCGGCTGAACGGGCGTCGCCCGAGGAACTGGGACCGGTGCCGGGGTGGCGTGGCCGGGCGACGTGGGTGTGGCTGGTGCGCGTACCCCTGGAGGGGTTTGTCGGGGCGTGGCCGGCGGTTGCGGCGCCCAGGGTGAGACGGTGTTGGCGGAGGGCCGCATCGCGGCGAGGGTCGCCAGCGACAGGGTCGGGCCGGAGAGCGCCGACCGGGCACCGGGCTCGGTCACCGGGCCGACCGGGACCGGACCGGGCTTCGGCGCGGCGTGCTGCTCGCCCGGCGTCGACGGGGGTGGGCCGAGGTAGTCGCGGGCTGCGCGTACCGCCGGGTGGTTCTCCCCCAGCGCGGCGGGACCGGCGGTGGCGACGCGGGTGTAGTTGCGGCGGGCCTCGTGCCGGTTGCCGAGCTCCTCCGCCACCTCGGCGAGCTCGAATGCGAGCGCGAGCATCAGCGGGTCGGAGTGCTCCCAGCGCCGCTCGCCCGCCGCGAACGCCTCCTCCAACACCCGGCGGGCTGCGAGCGGGTCGTCCCCCTCGCGGTGCAGCCGTGCCAGCAGGTGTGTGGTGTGCAGCACCTCGGGATGGTCGTCACCGTACGGCGGGGGAGCGGATTCGACGGCCTCCGCGAGCAGTTGCCGGGCGGCGCTGAGGTCGCCCGCGGCGCGCAGGGCGAGGGCTCGGTGCTGGGCGGCTGCCAAGGGGGAGGGATGGGACACGTGGCAATGCTGCCGTCAGAGGGGCGCCGGACGCTACCCGGACACGCCCCGACGGTGTGTCGGCACAGCCGTTTGAGGCGGCTTGAGCAGCGGCGGGATCGCCGGGAGAGAGGCGCCGGAAGGCGATGTGCATGATCCACCAGCGGCGTGTACAGTAACTCCCCGTGCGGCCCGCTGTGCCGACCACCGGATGAAAGATCATCTGGTCGGCGAGGTAGGCTGAACGTGTAGGTCCGGGTGGCGGAATGGCAGACGCGCTAGCTTGAGGTGCTAGTACCCGTATAGGGTGTGGGGGTTCAAGTCCCCCCTCGGACACGAACCATAACCCCACGGTGCGCGCTGAGATCCACTGCAGCGCGCACCGTTTGCGTTTCGGTCTGGTAGGTGAGTCGCAGTCCGAGTTGCCGGTAGACCTAGTATGTTCGGAGATAATGGGCGGCGACCCACTCGTCTGCGACGTTCAAAACCCGCTGCTGCCCAAGCGAGGCGCCGTCCAGGACCTCATCCTGATAGCCTTGATCGTCGGCACAGTCGTTTGCTCCGCCTGCGTGGTCGAGGCGGTTCTGGGCGAGGCCGAACTCGCCGCGACTGGTGCCATGATTAGTGGAAGCGGGCTCGGGGCGCTCCGGCAGTTCATCGGGCGCGGGGGCGTAGGAGCCGCTGCTGTGCCCCTCCGAATTGAGGTAGGTGGTAGAGGTGCTGGCGGTCTGAGGGACGTCTCGTAACTGGGTAAAGGCGTGTCCCAGCGCCGGCCGGCGGTCAGCCGGTCAGGATGATGTTGTGGAGGTTGGCGATGCCGGAGGCGGTGT
This sequence comes from Micromonospora arida, assembly GCF_003857035.1. Lineage (GTDB taxonomy): Bacteria > Actinomycetota > Actinomycetes > Mycobacteriales > Micromonosporaceae > Micromonospora > Micromonospora arida. The sequence continues at coordinate 8,257 of NZ_QGSY01000337.1, read as the reverse complement.
CGGCCAATGTGTGGGCGGCGCGGCGGTAGTCGCGCAGGATCTTGAAGCACTTCATCCTGGCCAGAGCGTGTTCGACTCCGGCGCGGACGGTGCGGTGGTGGCTGTTCAGCTCTTCTTTCCAGGCTGGCAGGACGCCGCCGTCGGCGGGCTTGCGGTACGGGATGATCACCTCGGGGTTGCCGCGGTAACCGCCGTCGTCCATGACGGGTCGCCCGGCTAGTTTCTCTTCGATGCCGCTGGTGCGGTAGACGATCGTGTCGTTTCGATTGCCGGGCTGCGGGTCGCCGACAGCGATGACCAGGCGGGTGCTGGCGTCGATGGCGACCTGCAGGTTCGTCGAGTACCGGTAGTTCTTGCTCTTGGTGGCCAGGCGGTGATCGCGGGTGGGGATCAGGGTGCCATCGACGATGGCGATCTGGTCGACCGGCCGTCGGCGCACCGGTGCCAGGGCCAGCAATGGGCCGAGGGTGTCGATGACCCGGTGCGCGGCGGAATGCGACACCCCGAACAGCGGGCCGATCTGGCGCATGGTCAGGTTCGTGCGCCAGTACACGGCCACCAACAGCACCCGGTCGGGCAGGTCGAGAGCCCATTGCCGGCCCGGCCGCCCGTCACTAATGGCGTCACCGCCACGCTCCGCGACCAAGCGGACCAGCTGACGGAACTGGGCGGGCTGCAGCCCGGTGAACGAGAAAATCCAGGCCGGGCGGGCTGTGGTGATCACCTGCACCGAGGCAGCCTGACCGACCGTCTCAACCAGACAGTCACCGGGGTGAGGAGACCTCCCTTGGACGATCTTCGAGTGGTGCTGGAATCCTGCTCAAATGAGCCAGGACCAAACGCAGGTGCTGTCCCGTGGTACCAACTGTGCCGTCGTGCAGCTTTCGGGTAGGGCATTCCCCGGCATCCACCTGCAGGGCGATACGTTCGCTGCCCTGCTGGTGCAGCTGGCGGACGCGGCGCGCCTACTGCGCCATGACCCCGGTGACCGCGCAGCTCTCGACGAGCTGGACGACGCAGTCGGAGAGTTAGAGCGCTTTCTCGACTTCTACGAAGCGACGCTCTCGGAGCGGGGGATCCACCGGCCGTACTGATACGGCGGTCACCGGCAGAAGCTCGCCTCGAAGACCACCGTCGGTCGCACCACCGCAGCAGCGACGGACATCTCACCATCGTCGAGATACGAGACGTCCCTTAGCCATGGTTGCCGTCTCTTGAGGTCCGCTGCGAGTTCCACTTGACGTGTTGATGGATCGCAGGATCCAGGTCGGCGTCCCGGGCAGCGCCCTCCATCATGGATCGGTGGTGCACGTCGGCGCGCCCGTCATGCCGCCCCACTCCTCCTCAGCCGCTCCGCGGCCGCGCCGAGATGCTGGCACTCGCCGGCGATGACGTGTCCGTGATCAGCGGACCGATCCGGCGCATCGGCACGACGGGCCTTGCGCTGTCGGCGACCGAGCCGATGTGCGCCGGTACGGCGGCGGCCACGGTGTGCAGGCCGCCGCCGTACCGGCGTAACGTCGTGGATCGGCGTGGATCGAGCGTGGTGACAGCTCGGCCGGTCAGAGCCCGTGGTGGGCCGCCCAGGTGGTGATCGCGTCGGCAATGGCCTCGGGTCGGTCCTCGGGAGCGTGGTGTCCGGCCGAGCCGCACGATGGCACCTGCAGAGCGGCGATATTCGTGGTGCACCACTCGGTCATGCGTTCATCACAGGACGGTGTCCGCGAGCTTCGCCACCTGCTCACGAAACTCCTGCCCTGACGACGCCCACCCGCACTCGCGCGGCCGTCACCGGTAGGAGGCCTCACCCGGTCGGCGGCAGGAATGGCCCCGGGATGGATCATTTGTCGAAACGGATCTCGACCCGTCGGTTGCTGGCCCGGCCCCTCGGGTTGTCCTTGCCCGCCACGGTGTTGGCCGCGACGGGGCGCGTCTCCCCGAAGCCCTCAATCGCGTAAGTGAGTTTGCTGTCGACGAGTCGCGGAGCCAGAGCGTCCCGAACCGCCTCGGCTCGCTGGCGGGACAACGCCAGGTTGGCCCCGTCGCCACCCACCGAGTCGGTGTGTCCGAAGATCTGGACCGTGCCGGTGGCCTGCTCGCGGAGTCGTGTGGCGATCTCGGCCAGCTGGAGACGAGCCGCCAGAGAGATATCGGCCTTGCCGAATGCGAAGAGCACGTCCGCCGACAGGGTCAGCTCGATGCGCCCACCGGACTCCGCCTCTCGGGTGTTGCCGTCGAGGTCCTCGGTACGCAGAAAGACGTCCTCGATCGGCGCCTGAATGTCGAGGATCGGGCTGCTCACCTGATCGCCGATCTCACGTGTCGGTCCGGGCAGAACCATGTTCGGGGACGTCGGCGCGGACCAGGCGACTGCCGGATCACTGGCCAGCAGGAGGGCCAGTGCGATCGCCACCGGCGCCGCCTGCCGGCTAACCGAGCGGGACATTTTCGAAGACCGGAACGCGGGGAACGACAACATCGACGGCGGTGACATCATCCGGCGGGGCGCCGAACATGGCGTACAGGTCCACCGACTGACCGGCCTGAACGAATACCGACTGGAGGTCGGACGAAGCGAGGTACTTCACCTGACCGGGTTTCGCGTCCGGTTCGCCCGTCCGGGCCACCAGGTGCCGCTTGCGGTTCTTCCGGTCGATCAGCGTCGCACCCGAGAAGGCCAACGAGATGGTGTCGCCTTGAAAGGCGCTCGCGATCTGCCAGCGGTTCGGGCTGCCCACGGCATCCGTGCGGGTCAATCGAACGCTGAGATTGACGAACCCGTTGTCGCGCCGCAGCTGGTACAAATCCACCCTGACCGGGAAAAGGTTGCCATTTTCGCTGATCTGAATGTCACGACTCGCGATGGCGGCGCCGATCGGCTCGGGCTGAGGCGGTGCGGCACCGATCGTGTCCTTCGAATCCTTGGCGGCACCCTCTGTTTGGTGGGTCCTGTCGAAACCACAGCCGGTGAGGGCCAGGGTCATCGCCAACGCGAGCGAGCCGGCGCGGACTGTGTGTTGACGCACGAGCACGAAATTCCTTCCCGTGGACCGGTCGGTAGCCGCAGGCTGCCGACCGCGTGAGTTCAGGTACTCGCCGTCCCCGTTCGAGGTGAGCGCGGCTGGCGTCGACCGCACGTCTAAGCCGGACGGCTGTGTGACCGCCGGCCGGAGTAGGCGTAATGATCCGCAACAGTGAATGCAGGAGCCTTGCAATCGGCTTGCAGACCACCAGAGGGGAACCGGCATACTCGCGGAGAGGGGGCAGGTCGATGGAGTCCCGGGTGTTGGGCGCGGTCGAGGCGTGGGCGCAGGGCGTTCGGAGAGGCCTCGGCGGGCGTCAGCCCGACTGGTCGCCGGTACTCGACGCCGGCATCGACTCGGCCCATCCGGACTTTGCCGGTCGGATTGTGTGCGTGCCGCTCGAAGGTGGTGCCAAGCCGAGGCGATCAGGTCGTCGAGCACGGCGGGATAGACCGGCGCGGCGTCGGTGACCATCTCGCTGGGCGTCACCATCAGTATCCGCAGTGCGCGCTGGAAGAATCGCCGGGCTGCAGCGGTGTCACGGCGAGCTGAGACGGGCACGTCGATGACCTGTCGGTGCTGGTCGATCGCCGGGTAGGCGTAGCACAGCGACCTGACGCCGACTCGGAAGATCGTCACGTTGACGGTCGTCGAGATCCGCCGACTCTTCAACGCTTCCGTCCTCGCCGTGGCGCTCCCACCAGTGCACATCCAGCACTAATCGAGCGGGCGACGGAAATCCCAATCCCTAGCCCGCTTGGTTGAAGCATTCTCCCGGATCGCCTCGCCCGACCTGCGCCGAGTCGTGGGACATCCTTCAGCGGAATGTCAAGGACTGCGGTCACTTTTCTAACGGGTTTTTGCCGGTCTTAGGGGTCGTGCCAAATTGTTCGATACTGGACCTTGCGGGAGTAGGCGTCGATGCACTGTAAAACCGCGTGGAGCGCCTTTGCTGTGGCCTCCGGCTAGCACTTCCCGGCTACAGATACCTACTAACCGCGACCGCCGGCATGCCCTTAGTGAAAGGGGCTGGACAGCCTACCGCCGCAACGTCGATCGTGAAATAGTTGTCCTTGTGCACCGACGAGGAGGATCTATGCGAATTCGTACAAGGGTGGGAATAGTGGCGGCGTTGGCCACCGCGCTGCTTGGGGCGACGTCAACCGCCGCCCACGCCGATTATTACAGCAGTGGTTGCCGGACTACGAGCAGCGATCCGGGTGGCCTGGACTGCTGGGTCATGTTCTGGGATGAAGGTATCGCGCTGGGCGGGGGCGAGTTCCAATCCTATGGCGAGAAACTGTTCGCGTACGACTCATGGGCAGACGGCCGTGGCGTCTACGTGGAGGCCGTGTGGTGGCAGGGCGGCCTGAGATGGCAAAAGAGCATTAAGCTGACCAGCGGTGCGAACACCAGTCGCACCCTGGATTTGGGCGACATTAACGAGGGCATTGGCGTCTCGTTCACGTCGTGTCAGACCGACGAGGGCAGCCTGCTCAACTGTCGTACCCAGAAGGCAGTTGCCTAGTATTTCAGGGCAACAACTCAGGCGTTGAGCGTGGTATGGGCATAAGGCGGCCACCGCGTGACCATCGATGGTTGTAAAGCCTCGAAGGTCGTGCGGTGGCCGTTAGTCTGTAACTAGGTCGTTCGCCTCGTAGGCAACGACATCGGGCAACGGCGACGATTATCGAGCATCGCCTGGTGAGAACGAGGCGGTGTCGTAGGGGCGCCCGGCCGGTATGCGCATTGAGCTACGGATCGAAGATGGATTCGTGGCGGACTCGTATGAATGTTCAGTGCCCACGAAAGTCGCAACACGGTCGGTAGCGTTGACAGCAAGGTTCGATCGGGTCCCCTGGGGTCGTAGGGAATCCGATTCTGCGTATCAATCCGTCGATCGGCGACGTCGTAAATCGGTAGCAGATCACGTCCGGAGGCGACCGTCTGTTCGGCTATTCTCGATGGTCCCGCCGGGCGTGGGATACGCCCGGCGGAACCAGGGGGTTGTTTATCCGAGTGTGAAGCGGAAGAAGCGGGGGCGGTAGATGCCGGGGTCGCGGTAGTGGTCGGCGTCGGGAGAGATTCGGGTGTCCATGCTGTTGACGTTGTACGACGCGATGAACGTGTCGCCGGAGCTGAACGCCGCGTGCACGTGGGCGTTGTACGAGATGACGTTCGGGTTCCAGTAGCTGCCATATGGTCCGGGTTCGGGCATCCGGTAGACAGGGGTCTTCTGGGTGAACGGACCGTACGGTGAGCAGGACGTCCAGGCGTTGATCTGGCCGCTGAACGCCTGGGTGCTGTCCTGGCTGAGCAGCAGGAACTGTCCGCCCCAGGGCGTGACGCTGTATTCGTTGGCGATCCCGGTCAGCAGGTTGCGGGAGTTCTGCTCGCGGAACGTCCAGCCCCACGGTGTGTGGTACTGCCAGGTGCCGGTGGCGAGGTCGCTGCCGTAGACGCGGGCGATGCGCATCTGTTTGTTGATCGGGGAGTCGTCCACGCCGTAGACGTAGGTGTAGCCGTCGCCGCTGCGGCTGGCCGGCAGGAGCGCCGAGCCCCAGGCGACGCCGCTGGCCGAGGGTAGCTGTCGGACGCTGACCGGGGTTCGTAGGTTGGACAGGGCGAAGTTCGCCACCACGTTGCGGTTGAACCGCCAGTCCCAGGCGCCGGAGCCGAAGCGCTCGTATTCCTGGTACACCACCTGGAGTTGCCCGCCGGAGAGGTGACCGTCACCGACCCAGTACCACTTACCTGGTCCGGAGGGCGGCATCAACGCTCGCGGAGCCCCGGCGGTGCCGCCCTGGTAGGTGGTCAGTGTTCCACCGCTCTGCACCACGAATGTGTTGTTCACCAGCGGTGCGCTGACTGGTCGGGTGCCGTCGCCGTTGAGCGGTCCCATCCAGGTGTCGGAGAACAGCCACACGATCCGCCCGTCGGGCAGCTTCACCGAGTACGTGGAGTCACCGCCGGTCCAGCCGTCGCGCGTGCTGGCGGCGTACCGGTTGAACGTGCCTTCAGGCTCGACGGTGGTCTCCACGCTGCGCACCGACAGCGGGCGTAGCACGCACGAGCGGCCGGTGAGTGGCAGCACGCTTTCCACGTGGGTGGAGAACGTCTTCGGGCTGTTGTCGGCGTCGGCGGAGTGGATGTCCAGTTCGGTCCAGGTGCTCACCAGGGTGGCGACCACGGGATAGGCAAAGTTGGGTACCGTGATCAGGCCACCGGCGTCGGGGTAGAGCATGGTCTGGATGCTCGGGTACTTCGCCAGAGTGCCGGTGCTGCCGGTCGGTGACCAGATGATGACCGCGGAGCTGCGGTTGGTGTCCTTGCTCGTATCGATCAGCAGCGTCGAGCAGTACCCACAGGCAGGGTCACCGGAGCTCTTCACCGCCCGGAAGTCGTGATAGACGGCACCACCCTTACGCAGGATGTCCTGATACTCCACACGTGTACCAGCGGGCGTCGCGTGACTCTTGCGAGCGGGTCTCGCGCCGCCGAGGACGTCGCTGCTCGTCCCGTTCAGGGCGCTGAGGTTGACGCGCCACAGTCTCGTGTCAGCGTCGGTGTAGCCGTAGCTGCGCCACGCGTCCACCGTCGGGGCGGGGGCGGCGTTCGCCTTGGCCAGCCGATAGTTGGCAATGTGATAGCCCAGCAACATGTCCTTGAAGTTCAGGCCGTAACCCTGCGCGACGTGCCGGATCGCCTCGATCGGCAGATGATCGTGATCCCGGACGCTCTCCCAGGTGCGCCGCACGAAACTCGGGTCGACCTGCTCCGTGAGATAGGTGGGCAGCAGGAACGCCCCGTACTGCGGGCCTTCACTCAGACCGCCCCACGAGTTGAGCGCTGAGCCCGGCATGCTGAGCACGTCGTAGACGTTGCGGGCGTAGAGCTCTTCCTCGCCGGGGATGGGTACGTACGGATAGCGGGTGTAGGTCTGGTGGGCGGCCCACTCCGCGGTGGCCTCCATCCACCAGTTCATCGAACCGAATTCCTTGCTGCCAACATAATTGAAGACGAAGTCGACGGCTATATCAGACTTGTCCCAGTACTGGTACTGCATGACGTGGAACAACTCATGCCGGGGCAGGTAGTCCCAGTCGGTCTGCCCGTTGGGCACCAGGATGGTGGCCTGCTGATTGAGCCCGAACGGCAACACGAAGGGCGCAACGATATCGAATCCCATGATGTCGTCGACGCCATAGACCAGTACCCACGGCTTGTCGGCCCGGACCGGCAGTGGGTAGCCCATCTTGCGATACTCACTGACAGCGACCGAGAGCGAGTTCAGCATGTGCTGGACCCCCTGCACCCGGCCGTTGGGGTTGTAATTCGCCGGGACACCCGGAGACCCGCCCGAGGCGATGTTGTAAAGGATGAGGAACTCGCCGGCGGTTGCCCGGCAGCGGTAGGTGACACCGAGGTAGTCGTACGGCTCGGCGGCGCAGTCGTCGTAGCCGGCCGCCGCAGGGGCGAGTGCGGGTGCGGCGACGTCTGGAGCGATCGTCGCCGCTGCCGCCGGCGAAGCGGTCGCCGCCAGCATAGACAAGTAGGCCAGGTATCGCTGCGGGTCGCGAATGGCGCCGGCCGGCCGCAGGTGCGCGGGCACCGATCGTGGTGAGCGCACTGCGCCCAGGCCATACCGCACCGCGTCGTCCCGGGAGAGCTCGCCGCGGTGGTAGGCGGCAAGGATCCGTTCCTCGGGTCCGAAGTCGGGCGGGGGAGCCGGCTTGCCGGTAGCGGCAACGGGCTTCGTCTCCTTGAAAGGCTTGGGGCGCGGGACCGGCGGTGGGGTGACACGCGATGTGGTGTCGGACGGTGTGACGGCTCCAACGACGCGGCCGCCGGCCGGTACGGGGTCCGGGTCGGAAGCCGCCTGCGCGCTGCCGCCGGACATCACGGCCCCTGCCAGCACGACTGTCGCGCTGAGCATGGCCAGGGCGTTTCTCATTCCGCTCCCTCTATGGGACTAATGGCTGGTGCCGATACCGTCGAGGCGACCGATGGTGGCCGCGACGGCACGCTAGCGACGGGCGGTTAACGATCGGTTGGCGTCTCGTCCGGTCGCGGAGTCCGTCGCCGGCTCTTGACGTCCCCGAGGTCGTCGGTCGGCCGTGGCGCTGGCATCTCGGGTGCTATAGCAGCGCTGTAGCTGTTCTTGGAGGTTGCGTCCGTACCCTCTCGTCATGATCAGCCTTGCCCGGGCAGCGCGGGCCGTCGCGGTGGTATGG
>NZ_QGSY01000300.1 GCF_003857035.1 Micromonospora arida | reverse complement strand
GGGCCGTCCGTTCTGGTCGATCGCGTACGCCAACGAGTTGCTGCTCGCCGAGTCGTACCGGTCGTTGAACGTGCTGGCACCCACCTACGAGCCGCGCGCCACCGGGCACATCCCCGAGATGCATGAGCTGATCACGAAGTTGATCGCCGACGGGCACGCGTACCCGGCGAGTGACGGCTCCGGCGACGTCTACTTCGACGTGGCGTCCTGGCCGGCGTACGGGTCGCTGTCGGGTCAGTCTCCGGACGCCATGCAGTCCGCCGGGGACGCCCCGGATCGGGGCAAGCGGGATCCGCGCGACTTCGCGCTGTGGAAGGGTGCCAAACCGGACGAGCCGGCGGACGCCTACTGGCCTTCGCCGTGGGGGCTGGGCCGTCCGGGCTGGCACATCGAGTGCTCGGCGATGTGCTGGCGCTATCTCGGCCCGGAGTTCGACATCCACGGCGGTGGCCTGGATCTGACGTTCCCGCACCACGAGAACGAGATCGCCCAGTCGCAGGCGGCCGGGTTGCCGTTCGCCCGCTACTGGGTGCACCACGGGCTGCTCAGCATCGGCGGGGCCAAGATGGGCAAGTCCGCCGGCAACGCGCTGGGCCTGGCGTACGTGGACTCGCTCGGGGTGCGGCCGGTGGAGCTGCGCTACTACTACGCCGCCGCGCACTACCGCTCGGTGATCGACTACTCGGAGGATTCGCTGCGCGACGCGGCCACCGCGTACCGGCGGATCGAGGGTTTCGTGCAGCGGGCCGCCGAGAGGGTCGGTGCCGGGCCGCTCGGTGAGCTGCCCGCCGGCTTCGTCGCGGCGATGGACGACGACCTCAACACGTCCGCCGCGCTGGCCGTGCTGCAACAGCACATTCGGGACGGCAACACCGCGCTGAGTGTCGGCGACGATGTGACCGTCCGCACCACGCTGGCCGTGGTGCGGGCAATGCTGGATATTCTCGGGATCGACCCCCTCGACCCGGCCTGGACCGGTGGCGGCCGATCGGACGATCTTCGTGCCGTGGTGGACTCCCTGATCGCGCTGGCCCTGGAGCAGCGTGCGCAGGCGCGGGGCCGCAAGGACTGGGCTGCCGCGGACGCCGTGCGTGACCAGCTCAAGCTGGCCGGCGTGGTGGTCGAGGACACCCCCCAGGGCCCCCGTTGGACTATTGGAGAGCAGGACTGATGGCCGGCAACTCGCAGCGCCGTGGCCGGCGACTGACGTCGAAGGCAGGCGCCCCCAAGGGCACCGGCGGCAAGAACAAGGACTCGTTGGCCGGGCGGGGTCGCACCCTGCCCGCGGACGAGCGGCCGTGGCACAAGGGCTACTCGGGCACCGAGAAGCTGCCCCAGCGCACCGCCTGGAAGCAGGACAAGGAGCGCCGCGCGGCGGCCGAGGAGGGGCGCGCCCCCAAGATCGGCCAGCCCGGAAGCAAGGACACCACCTGGGGTCGGGGTGGCGGTCGGGGCGTACCGGTCGGCCGGGGCACTGCCACCGGCGGGCGGGGCGGCAAGCCCACCGGCCGGTCCGGCCCCCGGGTCACGCCGGGGCGCAAGTCCAACCCGTCCAAGGACACCCCGGAGCTGCTGGTCGGGCGTAACCCGGTGCTGGAGGCGCTGCGCGCCAGCGTGCCGGCGACGGCGCTCTACACGGCCCAGGGCATCGACATGGACGACCGGATCAACGAGATCATCCGGACCGCCGCCGACCGGGGCATCGCCAACCTGGAGATCAGCCGCGCCGAGTTGGACCGGATGACCGGCGGGGTGCTGCACCAGGGCGTCGGCCTGCAGGTGCCGCCCTTCGCGTACCAGCCGTTCGAGGACATGGTCGCCGCTGCCCTGGAGCAGCAGGCACCGCTGCTGGTCGCGCTGGACGGTGTCACCGACCCGCGCAACCTGGGCGCCGTGATCCGGTCGGCTGCCGCGTTCGGCGCGCAGGGTGTCTTCGTACCCGAGCGTCGTGCCGCCGGGATCACCGCGACCGCCTGGCGGACCAGTGCCGGTGCGGCCGCACGGGTGCCGGTGGCGCAGGTGACCAACCTGACCCGGTCGCTGAAGGCGTGCCGGGACGCCGGCTTCATGGTCGTCGGCCTGGATGCCGACGGCGACACCGACCTCTACAACCTGGAGGCCGCGGTCGGTCCGCTGGTGGTGGTGGTCGGTTCCGAGGGGCGCGGTCTTTCCCGCCTGGTCGGGGAGACCTGCGACCTGACCGTCAGCATCCCGATGATCTCCGAGGTCGAGTCGCTCAACGCCAGCGTGGCGGCGGCGGTCGCCCTGGCCGAGGTCGCCCGCCGGCGCTCCGTCGAGCAGTAGCCCACGTCGAACGAAGGCCCCCTCCCGCCGAGCGCGGGAGGGGGCCTTCGTGCTCGTTCAGTCAGGTACGACGAAGGGGCGGCCCGCCGAAGCGGACCGCCCCTGTCGGTACGGCGTTACGTCAGATCCGGCCACCGGTGGCGGCGTGGAAGACGTGGCTGCGACCGGCGACCGGCTTGACGAACACGGTGTCACCCATGTTCGGCATGTTGCGCCGGTCGGTGCGGACGACGAAGCGCTCCGAGTTGCCACCCAGCGCGGCGTGGCCGTAGACGTTGGCGTCCGAGCCGAGGTCCTCGACCAGCTCGACCACGACCGGCATGCCGCCCTCGGTAGGGCTGACCAGCTCGCAGTCCTCCGGGCGGAAGCCCACGGTGACCTTGCCGTCGCCACCCTCGGCGCGGGCCGCCTCGACCTGCTCCCGGGTCAGCGGGATCTGCAGCTCGGCGAACTCGGCGCCCCGCTCGTTCAGCGGAACGGTCTTGATGTTCATGGCGGGAGAGCCCATGAAGCCGGCGACGAACACGTTGGCCGGGGTGTCGTAGAGCGCCCGCGGGGTGTCCACCTGCTGAAGGACACCGTCGAGCAGCACCGCGACCCGGTGACCCATGGTCATGGCCTCGACCTGGTCGTGCGTGACGTAGACCGTGGTGACGCCCAGCTTGGCCTGCAGGGACGCGATCTGGGTACGGGTCTGCACGCGGAGCTTGGCGTCGAGGTTCGACAGCGGCTCGTCCATGAGGAAGACCTGCGGCTCGCGGACGATCGCCCGGCCCATCGCGACACGCTGACGCTGACCACCGGAGAGCGCCTTCGGCTTACGGCTGAGGTACTCCTCCAGCTGGAGCAGCCCGGCCGCCTCCTTGACCCGCCGGTCGATCTCCGACTTGGAGGTCTTGCGCAGCTTGAGGGCGAACGCCATGTTCTCGTACACCGTCATGTGCGGGTAGAGGGCGTAGTTCTGGAAGACCATCGCGATGTCGCGGGCCTTCGGGGGAAGGTGGGTGACGTCACGCTGGTCGATGTAGATCGAACCGGCGTCCACGTCCTCCAGGCCGGCGAGCATCCGCAGGCTGGTGGACTTGCCACAACCCGAGGGGCCGACCAGAACGAGGAACTCCCCGTCGCCGATCTCGAGGTCCAGCTCGTTGACGGCGGGACGCTCTTGGCCCGGGTAGACCCGGGACGCCTTGGAATAAGTGACGGTAGCCATGGTGAAGCGCTTCCTTTCACCGGCAGGAACGTGCCGGACGATCCGAGTGAAGGAGCAACCGGCACGTGTCCGTGCCGGTTCAGCGGACGGCGGCCCGGTCGCGGGGGCGCCCGGTCGTCGTCCGCGTCAGTGAACCGTAAACGCGTTTACCCGTGCTGCCAAGGTGGGGGGCCGCCCAGCCCATCAGGCGGGCTACGCATTCCGGTCACTCGGGCACGGTCAGACATCAATCGACGCCGTGGGAAACGAGTCTGCGTCGGGTTGTTGACGATTCCCGTGCTCGGGAGGCCTCGCGATCGGGATTACCGGACGTCAGTCGCTATGCTGACCTCGACGCACGCGCCCCTGTAGCTCAGCTGGCCAGAGCACTCGCCTTGTAAGCGAGATGTCGCCGGTTCGATCCCGGCCGGGGGCTCCAATTCCATCAGGCTTTCCCCGACGGGCAACGCCGTGGGTCGACCTGTTGACAGCAACGCTGACAGCAACGGCACTCACGAGAGCTTGCCGAGAGCCTGACGCATCGCGTCGAGGTTGGCGTGAGCGTAGACCTTGAGCGTGATCTTCACGTCGGCGTGCTGAGCGATGGCCTGCACGACGTGCGGCGGTACACCCAGCTCCAGCAGCAGAGATACGACGGTGTGCCGCAGGTCGTGTAGACGGACGCCAGGCAGACCAGCGGTCTCCCGGAGTCGGGCGAATGAGCGGCTGAGGTTGCTGGGCTCCATCGGAGTGCCCCGTTCCGAGGGAAACACGAGATCGTGGTCCTCCCACACCTCAGCCAGGGCGGCTCGCTCGGCCTGCTGCCGTTCCTGGTGTTCGAGGAGAGTGAGCCACGTGACCTCCGGCAGCGGCAACACCGCATCCGAGTCTTCGGTCTTGGCGTCCTGGACGTGGAACTGACCGGCAACCCGCTGGACGGTCTGCTGCGCCCGGCCGTTTCGCCCCCGACGGCAAGGACGCCACGTCGTTCCTCCCTGTGGGCGCACCGAGCATCGTCTCGATCGGCATACGCCTGTCGCCGTTCACGATCACCACCGACGACCAGGGCTGGGTCACCTCGATCAAGGTGGAACTGAGCCCCAGCGACGGTCCCAAACTGACGATGACCACCACCATAAAAGATCACGGAAAGTCCTTGAAGATCAACCCACCAGCCCGCGCTGGTGAGGCCGCGGACTTTTATTACCGCAAGTAACAGCTCAGCCGAAGCGGATCACGCAGTGCGTCGCCGGGCTGGGCGTCTTCGGTGACCTGATTGTCCTATCGGTGACAGCGCATTCTGCAAACTGCCTGGTCAAGCGGTCACACGCGGCGCCAGTTTCCTTCGCTGACCATCGACGGGTCCTCCCGTTCTGTGGGGGGCTGCCATCATGCGAAGATGGGGGATTTTGCTGAGGAGTTGACCGGCACACGTCAAAGATTGCTGGACCTGGTTTCGGAGATGCGCCAGCAGTCGGTGAATTGGCGGCACCGTGTGCACGCAGAGATGGACGCGCTTGAGGCGAGCGAGCCGGACGACGACGAGAGCGACGGTGTGCCGGAGGGTGCTCCCGCTCAGTACGCGGCAGTTCGTGACCGAGTTGTTCGGGGAGAGCTGGATTGGCTCGACGTGCTGTCTGGACGAGTGGGCGACGCCGACGCCAAGGCCGTGCATGTCTGGTTGGACGGCCGGATGGAGATGACGCGTCAGGCATGCCGCCTGCTGGAGGGGGGCGCTTCGCTGGATGAGGCAGTGGCGGGTGTGGCCCCGGACCAGTCATGGGGGAGGGAGCAGCGATGACGCTGCAGGTCGAAAGCCGCTACCTGGTCGGCTACGCGGGGCAGCTCGAAGCAAACAAGGACGGCGCGCTCGTCTCGATCGAGCAGTACTGCGGCCAGCACTGCCTCGACTTCGATGGGTTGGACGGCACGCTTCACCCGATGCGGTGGCACATGGAACAGTTGGCAAGTTCCACCCTCGATTGCTGTGACGCCGCCAAGCGGGGCATGTGGCTGACCGCCCATGACCTGCGTGGCGCGGCCAAGGCGTACGACGCGGCGGATGCCTTGTCGGCAGAGCAGATGTGGACTGCGGGCCGCGCCTGGTCGATGCCGGTCGGCCATCGAGAGCGTGACGTGAGCGCGGCCGATGTCTTCTCCCAGGGGGCCGACGTGGCGCTCGCGCCGCCGCCCTTCACGTCGCAGGTGGGTCAGGTCAAGGACGCGATCTACCAATTGTTCGGCTCCGTCAACCAGTGGGTGGCGCAGCTGACTGGCTTTGACCTGTTGGAGAAGCTGACCCCGATGGCCCTCGGTGACTCGGGGGCGGTCCGCCGCGTCGGTGCCGCGTGGGGTGAGCTGGAGCACGCCTTCCGCGCGGTCGCTCAGGACATCGACCGCGGTATGGACGTGCTGTCGACGCACTGGAACAGCGACCTGCCTGACACGGGTGGCGCCTCGGCGGCCTTCGACTACCACATCCGTAAGCGCTGGAAGCCGGCCCTGGAAGGGCTGGCGCAGGGGTGTGATGCCACGCAGCAGTTGTACGAGTTGGCGGCCATCGAATACGAGTACGTGGTCAATACCCTGCTGTTCGCATTGAACTTCTACGCCAAACGGTTGAAGAAGGCCATGAAGGTGTTCACGACCACGACCGACTGGAAGAAGTTCCTGTGGAACCTGTGGCAGATCGTCTCCACCGTATGGCAACTGATCGTCGATACCTACGACCTGCTGTTCAAGCAGACGGTGATATTCAAGGAGGTTGTTGAGATGGTGGTGGCCAATTTCATCTACCTCCGGAACCGGATGCGGGGCGACTTCGAGGCCTTCAAGACCCTGTAGAGCGGCGCTTCGCAGCACGTGATGCTGTCGGGGACAATCGCCGCCAGTGCTACAGACCCTGGTCGTCCGTATGGACCCGCTGAGGGCGCTGCCGCGGGGTCGAGCATTGGTGGAGGAGCGGCAATGAGATTTGATGACTCGTTGCCTGACGGAGCTCGCAGGTTCGCTACGGAACCCGGCCACTACGACTTCTTTGGGCAGCGCTGCGGCACAACTGTTGGAAGCACGAGGAAGACTTGACCATCCGCTACCGAGGCGTGCGGAGTCTGACGATTGAGCCCGCTGACCGAGAGCTGGACGTGGTCCAACTCCAGGACGTGATGTTGGACGAGGTTTTGCCGCACGAGCAGGGGTGCCGGCACGAGATCGCCTGTCTCGCCGGCAGGATGATCGTGACGAGTCAGGACCTCACCGCAACCTGGCAGTACGCGGACTGTCCGGAGCGCGAGGCCAACCGGTAAGTCGACGCCGCCGGTGGACCGGCGAGGACAACGCGGGGCCGCTACCCGACCGGGCGACGCAGTGCAGACGACTACCGGATCCGACCGGCGCTCAGCTGAGCAGCTTCACCACGGCGTCGGCCACGGCGTGGGCGGACTGCGGGTTCTGACCGGTCACCAGGCGGCCGTCGACCACCGCGTGCTCGGTGAAGTCCGGCGCCGGTACGTGCTGCGCGCCAGCCTCGGTGAGCTTGTCGGCGAGCAGGAAAGGCACCTCGTCGGTGAGGCCGACGGAGGCCTCCTCGCTGTTCGTGAAGCCGGCCACCCGCTTGCCGGCGACCAGCCGGGAGCCGTCGGTGAGGGTCAGGTTCACCAGCGCCGCCGGACCGTGGCAGACGGCGGCCACCACGCCGCCGCGCTCGTAGACCGAGCGGGCGATGCGGGCCAGGTCGGGGTCGTCGGGGAAGTCCCACATGGTGCCGTGACCGCCGGCGAAGAGGATCACGTCGTACCCGGCCGGGTCGACGTCGGCGGCCCTCGGGGTGTCCGTTACGCCGGCGGTGGCGAGGAAGTCGTTCTGGGTGCTGTCGTTCTCGTCCCGGCCGTCTACCGGCGGCTCGCCGCCGGCCACGGACACCAGGTCTACGTCGTAGCCGGCGGCCCGGAACACCTCCCACGGCTCGGCGGCCTCGCCGACGTAGTAGCCGGTCGAGCGGCCGGTGCGGCCCAGCTCGGAGTGACTGGTCAGGGCGATGAGTGCACGAGTCATGCCCTCCATGCTGGCGCGGCCGGTCCGTTCCGGCCATAGGCCGATGTCACAGCGGAGACGGGTTTGAAAGCCGGGTCACCGGGGGTCGGCGTAGCCTGGGCCCGCAACGGGCGAGTGAGGCGGGGGCCGATGAGTCGCGCGGTGGAGGAGTCGAACCGGGCGATGCTGCGCGCCCGGGACGCGATGGACCGCGCGTACGCCGAGCCTCTGGACATTCCCGCGTTGGCCCGGATCGCGCACGTCTCGCAGGCGCACTTCATTCGTACCTTCCGGGCCACCTTCGGTGAGACCCCGCACCGCTACCTGCAACGCCGCCGGGTGGAGCGGGCGATGTCGTTGCTGGTGGAGACCGACCGGGACGTGACGGACATCTGCTACGCCGTCGGCTTCGGCAGCCTGGGGACGTTCAGTCGGACGTTCCGGCAGATCGTCGGGGAGTCCCCCTCGGATTTCCGGCGTCAACGCGTCGCGCCGGCCAACGTGCCGTCGTGCTTCACCAAAGCCTGGACCCGACCCAGCAGTTTTGGATAAGCCGCAGGTCACGGTCTACCTCTAGCGTCATGGGCATGACGATGAACGCGATCAGCCGCTCCCAGATCTACGTCCTCGACCAGGACGCCGCGCTTGACTTCTACGTCAACAAGCTCGGCATGGAGGTCAACACCGACCAGGACCTCGGCTTCATGCGGTGGCTCACTGTCAACCTGCCCGGCGACCCGGAGCGCGAGATCCTGTTGGAGAAGCCGGGCCCGCCCGCGCTGGACCCGGCCACCGCCGAGCAGGTCCGGGAGCTGCTCACCAAGGGCGCCCTCGGCGGGTACCTCTTCATGACCACGGACGACGCCCGCAAGACGCACGAGGATCTTGTGGCGAAGGGCGTCGAGATCACCGACGAGCCGACCGAGCGCCCGTACGGGATCGACTTCGGCATCCGGGACCCGTTCGGCAACCGGATCCGCATCGGCCAGATGTTCCCCCGGGCGTAGGGGGCGGGCGATGAGCCAGGCCGCGGCGTTTCCCGTGGTACGACCGGCCGCCGTCGGTCGGGACCGCCTGCTGTTGCTCGGCGGGGTGCTCGCCGGCCCGATCTTCGTCGGCTCGGCGATGGTCCAGGCGGCGACCCGGGACGGCTTCGACTTCCGTCGCCACCCGGTCAGCGTCTTGAGCACCGGCGAGCTGGGTTGGATCCAGATCGTCACGTTCCTGGTCACCGGGGTGCTCTGCGTGCTGGCCGCCCAAGCGCTGCGCCTCATTACCAGCGAAGGCGGCGGATCGATCTGGCTGCCCCGACTGCTCGCGCTGTACGGCCTGGGCCTGGTCGGGGCGGCGATCTTCAGCGCCGACCCGGCCGACGGGTTCCCGGCCGGTACGCCTCGGGGCGCCGGTGAGATCAGTTGGCACGGGGGCCTGCACTTCCTGGTGGCGGCGGTCGCCTTCGTGTCGCTGATCGTGGCGACGGTGGTGGCCGCCCGTCGGGCCGCACGGCGAGGGGCGCGCGGTCGAGCCGCGTACAGCCTGGTGACCGGGCTGTTCTTCGCGGCGGCCTGGGTGACGCTGATCGCCCGGCCCGCACCGGCCGTGATGGTGGCGTTCGGCCTGGCGGTGACGGCCGGCTGGCTGTGGGTGTCGGTCACCTTCGCGCGGGCGGCGTCCGGTCGGGCCGACTGAGCCGACGGCCGCAGGACCGGGAGGTGCGGGGTCGAACCCGTACCTCCCGGTGTGTTGAGGTAGGGGTCATGGTGACCCGGTTGCTGTACCTGACCCGACATGCCGAGCAGGATCTCTCCGAGCCGAGTGGGCCGGATGCCGGCGAACCGGACACCGGCCTGTCGGAGCGCGGCCGGCGGCAGGCCATCCTGCTGGGCGAACGCCTGGGGGCCCGCCGGTTCGCCGCCGTCCACCACGGGCCGCTGCGCCGGGCCGCGCAGACCGCCGAGCTGGTCGCCAAGTCGCTGCCCGACGTTCCGGTGTACGAGACGGAGCTGGCCGGCGACCACCTCCCACACGACACGGATCCGGCTGGCCTGCCGCCCGCGTACGCCGAATTCCTGACCCAGTTCTCGGCGGCCGAGCGGGTCGACGGGCCGCGAGTGACGGCGGACGCGGTGCGGCGCTTCGCCGGCCCGGTCGCCGAGGGGCCAGCCGGCGGCGAACCGGTCCGCGAGCTGGTCGTGACGCACAGCTTCCTGATCGCCTGGCTGGTGCGGCACGCCCTCGACGCGCCGGAGTGGCGGTGGCTGGGTTTGAACTCGCACAACGCGGGGCTGACAGTCATCCGGTACAGCGCGGCCGGCCCGCCTAACCTGATCGCCCTCAACGACGTGGCTCACCTGCCGCCGGAGCTGCGTGGCACCGGCCTTCCCCCGGACTACCTGATGTGAGTGCCGGTAGTCCGTAGCAGCAGCTCGACCAGCGCTTGGGTGGCCGGTGGTGGGGGCGCGTCGGCCGGACAGTCGACGTACCCGGTTTCGATGCCGCCCACGGTGAGCCGGTAGTGGAACGTGTCCGCGCAACTGGTCGGACTGCTCGGCTGCCGCGCCTCGGCGGCCAGCCGGGGGTCGGCGGCCAACCCGCTGAGGCTGCCGAGATCGGCCGGGGTGAGTCGGCCGCTGCGTCGGCTACCGGCCCGGTCCACCGCGGTCCACTGACCGTCCGGCTCGACCGTCACGACGTCCCCGCGGCCGGCGAAGCCGCCGGAGCTACGCAACGTCACCCGGGCGGCCGCGCCGCCGGTCTCGGGGCCGCCGGTGGTGGGGGCGGTGGTCGGAAGCAGGGTGCCGGTCGGGCCGGGAGCGGTGGTGGCCGGGGGCTGACT
>NZ_QGSY01000325.1 GCF_003857035.1 Micromonospora arida | reverse complement strand
CACCCCGACCGGCCCGAAGGCTGGTCGATCGTATGGGGCGACCCGTCCAAGGGCCTCGACATCCGACCCATCAGCCTGACCGGCAGCGGTGAGGTCACCGACGGCATGGTCGCCGGCTACCTTGCCAAGTACGCCACCAAGAGCACCGAGGTAACCGGGCACCGCTCCGTCAGGCTCGACGCCGACACCATCGGCGACTACGCCGACCCCGACGGCGACCACACCGCCCGCCTCATCGACGCCTGCTGGCGACTCGGCCGACCCACCAAAACACCCGTCCCGCTCTCGCAGCGACCCCGGGACCACCGGCCCACACCCGGCTTCGTGACGCGCTGGGAATGCCCCGACTGCGGCACCCACACCCGCTACGCCGCGTGCCCCGTCTGCGTCGCCGAACGTCAAGCCAGCCTTGACGCCGAATCCATCAAACCGGTGACGAGCAGCCCTTACGCCCGGCTGCGCCGCTGGGCACACATGCTCGGCTTCGGCGGCCACTTCCTCACCAAGGCCCGCCGCTACTCGGTGACCTTCCAACTCCTGCGCGACACCCGCGTCACCTACCGACGCAACGACGACCAGGACCAGGACGTCACCGACCCCATCAGGGCCGTCGACCACCTCGACGGCACCACCCTGATCGTCGGCACCCTCACCTTCGCCGGCGTCGGCTGGCACACCACCGGAGACGCCCTGCTCGCCAACACCGCCGCCGCCATGGCCCGCGCCCGACACGCCACCGGCCGCGAAGAACTCGCCCACGAACTCGGCACCACCCCCGCCGGCACCGTGCCGGTCGCCGCCTGACCAGACAGGAGAAAAAGTGAGCATGGAAGGAACCAAGGTTCCCCGGTCGATCGACCCGCTGTGGACGGTGGAGGACGTGTCCACCTACTTGGGCGTACCGGTGGCGACTCTCTACCAGTGGCGCTACCGCCGGATCGGGCCTCGTGCTTCCCGGGTCGGTCGTCACCTCCGTTACGACCCTGCCGACGTGCGGGACTGGCTCGACCGCAAGGCGGCCTGACATGGCTGTCGATGACCTGTGGTACCTCAAGGCGTTAGGGCCGGATCGAAAGCGCCTGCCCTCGAAACGGCACGGTCGCGGCAAACGCTGGCGGGTTCGCTACTCGGACGCCTCCGGCGTTACTCGTGAGCGGCTGTTCGACCGCCAGACCGACGCCAAGGACTTCGACGCCAACGCCAGAACCGGCAACGTCGACGCCGCAAAGGTGGACCGCGCTCAGCGGTCGGTAACCTTCCAGGACTACGCCGAACGCTGGCGGCTGTCGCGTGAGATCGGCTGGGCGATGGAAACCCGGAAGCGGGTCGAGTCGAACTTGCGTTGCCACCTGTTCCCGGCCTTCGGGTCGGTGACTCCTCGCTCGATCACGCTGACCACCGTCTTGGAGTGGCTGACCTCGCAGCTCGCCAACGACGTCCCCAAATCGTCGCTGCGTCTGTACTTCGAGCTGCTTGACGCGATCCTCGCGGCTGCCGTCACCGACAAGGTGATCCCTGACAACCCGTGCGACGGGGTGAAGCTCGTGAAGGTGCTCCGTGGCCTGTCCCGCGTGCCGAAATGGGTACCGACAGAACATGAGGTGTTGGCGCTACTCGACGCGGTTCCGGCTCGGTATCGGGCTGCGATCTGGCTCGGTGCCGGCCAAGGGTGCCGCTTCGGCGAGATGTTGGGAATGGAGCACGGTAAGAGCGTCGACCTGAGCGCCCAGGAGCTGCACGTCACTCAGCAGCTCCGGTACTCCCCGCAGGGCTACGGCGGCTTCTACCTCTGCCTGCCCAAAGCCGGTTCGTCGGGAACCCTCGACCTGGACCAGGCCGTGCGGGAAGCGCTCGAAACTCACGTCCGCGACTTCCCACCGGTCGAGGTCGAGATGGTCGACATAACCTCCGGCGACCCGGTACGCCGCTCGGTGCCACTGTTGTTCACGACCACGCGAGGGAATCCGTTCACGGACCGGACCTGGTCGAACGAGTGGGTCAAGTGGCGGGACAAGGCGGGATGGCCCAAGAAGCACGGAGGGTTTCACGCGCTGCGGCACTTCTTCGCCACGACGCTGATCACCAATCACGCCGAACCACAGGACGTGCAACGGCTGCTCCGTCACCAGACGCTACGGATCACCTTGGAGACCTACGTGCACTGGTGGCCTCGCCGAGAGCGGCGGCGCGGTGTGATCGGTGATGTCCTGCGGGCTGCGGCGCACCGCCGGTAGATGCCAACCGAGGGAAGATCATTCCTGGTCTGTGCCGGATCTGTGCCCGATGATCTCGAACCTAGCTCCGGTGCAGCTCACAGGCTGTGTGTGGTGGAGCCCAGGGGACTCGAACCCCTAACCCCTGCCTTGCAAAGGCAGTGCTCTGCCAGTTGAGCTAGGGCCCCGTGGGTGGCCTGGCGACGATCGCTCGTCGCCAGGCCGAACGTCAGCGCAGGTCGGGCGCGGTGGTCGCCTCGTGCCACAGGGCACGCTCGTCGTTCGAGGCCTTGATCTTGTTGAACACGACGGCGGCGACGCCGGCGACGCCAGCCAGAATCAGCAGCTTCTTGAACATGGGGCGACCCCTCGCGCTCGACTATCGTCGGACGACATGCGGTGGGGCTAGATGGAATCGAACCATCGACCTCAGAGTTATCAGCTCTGCGCTCTAACCGACTGAGCTATAGCCCCGCGTTGCGACGAGCAAGATTAACCCATCCGCTCCGCCGGCCCCAAATCGGGGTCCGAGCTTGCGAGCCAGGCCCGTCGCCGCCTGCAAAACCTACCCGAGTACGGGGCGCCGGAGCGACCGCATTCCGCGGTGCCCCGGCGTCCCGGTCACTCAGTCCCGCTCAGCGAGGGTCAGCTCGATCCCGCCGACCAGGTCGGCGCAGACGTTGTAGACGAACGCTCCCAGGGTGGCCAGCGCGGTGAACAGCACCACGTTGACCAGGCCGATCAGCGCCGAGCTGAGAATCACGCCCTTGGCGGTGATCTGGAAGCCGCTGGTGCTCTGCCCACCGCCGGCGTTGACCAGGTCACTCAGGCTCTCGTTGACGCTCTGGAACACACCCATCGCGTCCAGCGCCAGGTAGAGCACCGAGGTGGCCACCACCACGACGATGAAGAGCACCACCGACACCGCGAATGCGAACTTCATCACGGACCACGGGTCGATCCGCTTGAGGTTCAGCCGGGCCCGACGCGGCCCGCGGGAGGCGGCCGAGCTGACCGACGTACGCGCCGCACGCACGGCGTCACCGACGCGGGCTGCGCCGACAGCGGACGCGTTGCCGATCCCTGGCGGCAGGCCACCGCCGCTGGCCGGGCGGCCGGCAGTGGCGGCCGTACGCGCCGCTTCCGGCTGCGGCTGGGTCATCCCGGGCGTGATCCGCGACTGGGTGCCGGTGGACCCGGTTGACGCCGCCTGACCGGGCCGGACACCGATCGGCTGGGTGGTGGCCGGACGCGCCGAGGGTGCCGCAGCCGGGCCCGGAGGACTGGCGGCGGCCGACGTCGGCGCCTCGGCGCTGGGCGTCTCGGTCTTGTCGCCGGACTCGCCATCCTCGCCCGGTTGCTCCGGCGGGGGTGTCATACCTGGAGCCCTGGTGAACTTCGGGGCAGGCGCGTCGGCGGGGACCGTCGCCCGGCCCACGGCCGCGCGGCCGGTCGCTGGTGTGCCGCTCTTGGCGGCCTCCTCGTCGACCGGTTTGGCCGAGGTCCCCGTGTTCCCCGACTTCGCCTGTGTCTCCGTCATTCAACTAGTCCTGTTCGTCAGGCTCGTCGGCATTGCGAGCAATCGCCACGATAGTCACGCCGTCCGGGAGGTCCATCAGCTTGACCCCCATTGTGTTCCGGTCACGCGTACGGCGTACAGGCTTCACTGGAGTCCGAATGACACCACCGTTGCTGGTGATCGCGAACAGCTCGTCGTCCGGATCGATCACCACCGCGCCAACCAGACCACCGCGCCGTTCGGTGATCTTTGCAGTCAACACGCCCTTACCTCCCCGGCCCTGCACCGGGTATTCCTCGATCGGGGTGCGCTTCGCGTATCCCCCGTTCGTGGCCACCAGAACGTCCAAACCTTCCCGCACGACTTCCATGGCGAGCAGGACGTCGTCGTCCGTGAAGCGCATGCCGATCACGCCCGAGGTGGCCCGGCCCATCGGCCGCAACGCCTCGTCCGAGGCGTTGAACCGGATCGCCTGTGCCTTCTTCGAGACCAGCAGCAGGTCGTTCTCCGGCGCAACCAGCGCAGCACCGACCAGCTCGTCCTCATCGCGCAGGTTGATCGCGATGATGCCGCCGGAACGGTTGGAGTCGAACTCCTCGAGCCGCGTCTTCTTCACCAGGCCGTTCTTCGTGGCCAGTACCAGATAGGGGGCTACCTGGTAGTTCGGGATCTCAATGATCTGCGCGATCTGCTCGTCGGGTAGGAAGGCGAGCAGATTGGCCACGTGTTGGCCCTTGGCTACCCTACTGGCCTCCGGCAACTCGTACGCCTTGGCCCGGTAGACACGGCCCTTGTTTGTTAAGAACAAGATCCAGTCGTGGGTCGAGCAGACGAAGAAGTGGCTGACGATGTCGTCCTGCCGCAGCGTGGCGCCACTGACGCCCTTACCGCCGCGCCGCTGCGAGCGGTACAGATCGACCTTCGTCCGCTTGGCGTAACCGGTGCGGGTGATCGTGACGACCACGTCCTCGCGGGCGATGAGGTCCTCCATCGAGACCTCGCCGTCGAACGGGATGATCTGCGTCCGGCGGTCGTCGCCCCACTTGGTGACGATCTCGCCCAGCTCCTCCGAGACGATCTTCCGCTGCCGCTCGGGCTTGGCGAGGATGTCCTTGAGGTCGGCGATCTCGATCTCGAGCTTCGCCAGGTCGTCGATGATCCGCTGCCGCTCCAGGGCGGCGAGCCGGCGCAGCTGCATGTCCAGGATCGCGGTCGCCTGGATCTCGTCGATCTCCAGCAGCCGGATCAGGCCCTGCCGGGCGTCGTCCACGGTCGGCGAGCGCCGGATCAGGGCGATCACCTCGTCCAGCGCGTCCAGCGCCTTGCCCAGGCCGCGCAGGATGTGCGCCCGCTCCTCGGCCTTGCGCAGCCGGAACGCGGTCCGCCGGCGGATCACGTCGATCTGGTGCTCGACGTAGTAGCGGAGGAACTGGGCCAGGTTGAGCGTGCGCGGCACCCCGTCGACCAGGGCCAGCATGTTGGCGCCGAAGGTCTCCTGGAGCTGGGTGTGCTTGTAGAGGTTGTTCAGCACGACCTTCGCGACCGCGTCGCGCTTGAGCACCAGGACGATTCGCATGCCGGTACGACCGGAGGACTCGTCGCGGATGTCGGCGATGCCGGCGAGCTTGCCCTCCTTGATCAGCTCGGCGATCCGCTCGGCGAGGTTGTCCGGGTTGACCTGGTAGGGCAGCTCGCTGACGACCAGGCAGGGGCGGCCCCGCTTGTCCTCCTCGACCTCCACCACGGCGCGCATCCGGATCGAGCCGCGACCGGTGCGGTACGCGTCCTGGATCGCGGTGGTGCCGACGATCAGGCCGTGGGTCGGGAAGTCCGGGCCCTTGACGATGCCGAGCAGGGCTTCGAGGGTGGTCTCCTCGTCCTCCTCCGGGTGCTCCAGGCACCACTGCACCGCCGCGCCGATCTCCCGCAGGTTGTGCGGCGGGATCTTGGTGGCCATGCCGACCGCGATGCCCTCGGAGCCGTTCACCAGGAGGTTGGGGATCCGCGACGGCAGGATGGTGGGCTCCTTGGCCCGGCCGTCGTAGTTGTCCTGCAGATCGACGGTGTCCTCGTCGATGTCCCGCAGCATCTCCATGGCGAGGGGGTCGAGCTTGCACTCGGTGTATCGCATGGCGGCGGCCGGGTCGTTACCCGGCGAGCCGAAGTTGCCGTTGCCGTCGACCAGCGGGTAGCGCAGCGACCAGGACTGCGCCATCCGGACCAGCGCGTCGTAGATCGCGGAGTCGCCGTGCGGGTGGAACTGACCCATCACGTCACCGACGACGCGGGAGCACTTCACGTAGCCGCGGTCCGGACGGTAGCCGGAGTCGAACATCGCGTAGAGGATCTTGCGGTGGACCGGCTTGAGGCCGTCCCGGACGTCCGGCAGCGCACGACCGACGATGACGCTCATCGCGTAGTCGAGGTAGGAGCGCTGCATCTCCACCTCGAGCCCGACCGGTTCGATCCGGTCGTGCGCGACCACCGCGGCGATGGCCTCGGCGGGGACCTCGGGCTCGTTCGGTGTGGACTCGGGAGAATCGGTCACTGTATACCCTTATCAGACTCAGAGTCGTTTTCGTGCTGTGGATAACGGCTGTGGATACCGGCCAAGCTGTGGATAACTCTGTGGACCGCCGGATCGGCCGGGCTCTGCCCGGCCGATCCGGCTCAGTCCGTCAGATATCCAGGAACCGCACGTCCTTGGCGTTGCGCTGAATGAACGACCGGCGCGCCTCGACGTCCTCACCCATCAGCACACTGAACAACTCGTCGGCGGTCGCCGCGTCGTCGAGAGTGACCTGACGCAGGGTACGCGTCGCCGGGTTCATCGTGGTTTCCCACAGCTCGGGATAGTTCATCTCGCCGAGGCCCTTGAAGCGCTGAATGTCGTCCGGCTTGGCGTTCGGCTTCTTCTGCTGGCGCAGCACGATCAGACCGTCCCGCTCGCGGTCGGAGTACGCGTACTGGGCGTCGTCGCCCTTCTTGTTCCACTTGATCTTGTAGAGCGGCGGAGCGGCCAGGTAGACGTGCCCCATCTCGACCAGCGGACGCATGAAGCGGAACAGCAGGGTGAGCAGCAGCGTCTGGATGTGCTGACCGTCGACGTCCGCGTCGGCCATCAGCACCACCTTGTGGTACCGCAGCTTCTCCATGTCGAAGTCGTCGTGGATGCCGGTGCCCAGCGCGGTGATCAGCGCCTGGACCTCGTTGTTCTTCAGCACCCGGTCGATCCGGGCCTTCTCCACGTTGAGGATCTTGCCGCGGATCGGCAGGATCGCCTGGGTCCGTGGGTCGCGACCCTGCTTGGCCGAGCCGCCGGCCGAGTCACCCTCGACGATGAACACCTCGGACTCACGCGGGTCGGTGGACTGGCAGTCGGCCAGCTTGCCCGGCATCGAGCCGGACTCCAGCAGCGACTTGCGCCGGGCCAGCTTGCGCGCCTGCTGGGCGGCGATCCGGGCGCGGGCCGCCTGGGAGGCCTTCGTGATGATCATCTTGGCCTCGGCCGGGTTGCGGTCGAACCAGTCGACCAGCCGGTCGTTACAGACCCGCTGCACGAAGCTCTTCACCGGGGTGTTGCCCAGCTTGGTCTTGGTCTGGCCCTCGAACTGCGGGTTGGCCAGCTTGACCGAGATGATCGCCGCGAGCCCTTCCCGGATGTCCTCGCCGGAGAGCTTCTCGTCGCCCTTGAGCAGCTTCTTGTCGGTGCCGTACCGGTTGACCACGCTGGTCAGCGCGGACCGGAAGCCCTCCTCGTGGGTGCCGCCCTCGTGGGTGTTGATCGTGTTGGCGAAGGTGTAGACCGATTCGCCGTACGACTCGTTCCACTGCATGGCGATCTCGAGGGACATGCCCTCCTCTTCGGCCTCGAACTCGACCACTGTCTTGTGGATCGGGCTCTTCGAGGCGTTGAGGTGCCGGACGAAGTCCGCGATGCCGCCCTCGTAGTAGAAGGTGACCTCGCGCTGCCGGCCGTCCTCTTCCTCGGCCACCCGCTCGTCGAGCAGGTGGATGCGCAGGGCGCGGTTGAGGAAGGCCATCTCCTGCAGGCGCCGGTAGATGGTCTGGAAGTCGAAGTCGACGGTCTCGAAGACGTCGGGGTCGGGCCAGAAGGAGACCGCCGAGCCGGTGCGGTCGGTGGCCTCGCCCTTCTCCAGCGGGCTCGGCTTGGAGTTGGTGTAGTGCTGCCGCCACACGGAGCCGGACTTGTGGATCTCGACGAACATCTTGGTGGAGAGCGCGTTCACCACGGAGACACCGACGCCGTGCAGACCGCCGGAGACCGCGTACGCCTTGCCGTCGAACTTGCCACCCGCGTGCAGGATGGTCAACGCGACCTCGACACCTGGCTTCTTGAGCTTCGGGTGAAGGTCGACCGGGAAACCACGGCCGTTGTCGGTGACCCGGACGCCGCCGTCGGCGAGCAGCACCACGTCGATGGTGTCGCAGTATCCGGCCAGCGCCTCGTCGACCGCGTTGTCGACGACCTCCCAGACGAGGTGGTGCAGACCGCGCTCGCCGGTGGACCCGATGTACATACCGGGCCGCTTGCGAACCGCCTCCAGCCCCTCGAGAACGGTGATCGACTCTGCGCCGTACTCCTGCTTGTCCTGCGCTGCCACCCTCGGCCACTTTCTCGCGTCAGCCGCGCCGGTAGGGCGCGTCGGGCGCGGGTTCGGCGGACAGGACGCGACGTCGGCGCGCGGACCGGTGCCGGAGACCTCCGGACAGCGGGTCGAACGCGCCGGTCGCCGCGGTTGCCCGCGGATCGCGATCGGCTCGACCCGACGTGGAGAATGAATCTGGGGCCACCGGCCCCGTCCCTCTCCCACACCGGGTCTTCGTCTCGCTGTCAATCCTACTGTGCGCGGGGGACAGAACCACCACTCGGCACCCTCAGAGAGGCGGCTGAGATGTCCGTAGCCGGCAGAACCCCGCCGCCCACGACTCCCCCCACACGCCATGCCCCCATCGCACGCGCCGCCCCGGAACGGGTTGACCCGCGGTCGGGCGGGTCGGGGGTCGCGGCCGAAGCGTCAGTGCCGTACGTTTGCGGCGCCCCGGAACCAGCCTTGATCTTTACCGGTTGGAACCGGGACGATCGACCCGATCGACCCGACACGTGCTCTTAAGAGGTGACAGATGGGGCTGGACAACGTCGCGGTGCACTGGCCGCGGACCGGCCGCTTCTACGATCCGGTCGCGCCGGCCGAGTTCGTCGACTTCGGCGAGATCGTCGACCTGCCGCGCATCTCTGCACCGACCGCGGCGCTGGCCGAGCTGATCGCGAAGACCGGCACCATCCGGGCGACCGCGTACACCGAGTTGGTGGATCTACTGCTCGGCCTCGAAGGTGTGTTGTACGCCACAGACGCCGCCGCCGAGGACGAGGACCCGGTGATCGACCCGGACGGCTGCTCCTGGATCGCGAGCGGCATCGAACGGTTCGTGGCCGCGCACCGCGCGACCGGCGAGGCGGTCACCTTCGAGTCGGTGAGCACCGTGCTGCGCTCCCTGCTCGGCGACGGTCGGTTGGCCGAGCAGCAGCTGCGCTGGCTGGAGAGCCGGCTCGACGCGCTGCGCGACGAGCGCGGTGATCCGCCGCAGTGGAACTTCACCTGTGCCGAACTGGGCGTGCTGGCCGCGTTCTACCGGCGCTGCGCCGAGCGCGGGTTCGCCGTCTACGCCGACGCCTGAGCCGCCGCGTCGGTCTCCGAGCCGGCCGGCCGGTTGGCGGCCGAGATCACCTGTGTGAGCACCGCGTGCAGGTGTTGCAGATCCTCGACGGGCAGCCCGAGCCGCTGCACGATCGCGGCCGGGATCAGCTCGGCCTGACTCCGCAGCGCGGCACCGCTGGGGGTGAGGGTGACGGCGAGGCTGCGCTCGTCGTTCGGGTCGCGTTCCCGGCGCAGGTAGCCGGCCGCCTCCAGCCGCTTGAGCAGGGGTGACAGCGTGCCCGGGTCGAGCTGGAGCAGGCGACTGAGGTCGCGGCCGGACAGCGGCGCGTGCTGCCAGAGCGCCAACATCACCAGGTACTGCGGGTGGGTCAGCCCCATCGGTTCCAGCAGCGGCCGGTAGACGGCCACGACGCTGCGCGCCGCGACCGAGAGGGCGAAGCAGACCTGCTGCTCCAGGGCCAGCGGGTCGACGCCGTCCGGTCGTTCGCTCATCGGTTGCCCTCTCTCCGCACGGTGACTATCGTACCGATCATTGGTACACCAACCATTGGTGCGCCAAAGGTACGCTCGTGCGGCGGGCGAGAACCGGCGAGGCGACGCGGGGAAGAGGGCGGCAGATGAGCGACGACGGCGCGATCACCAGGGCCCCGGGCGAGGGCGGCCGATTGATGCGTTGGGCCTTCCGGCACCTCGCCGGCCCGGCCGAGGGTGTGCAGGGCGCGGTGCAGGGCGGCTCGGCCGAGGCCCGCGAGGCGTGGAAACGGGACCTGGCCGAGCGCAAGCGCTTCACCCGGGAGCAGCGGGAACGCAAGCGGGCAGCCCGCGAGGCCGACCGGCGCGGCTGAACGGCCGGCTCAGCCGTACGTGTCGCGCGGACCCCGGCCGCGTACGCGGCGTGGGCCCTTCCCCCAGGAGGGCGCGGCCGGGCCGTGAATGTGCAGCTTGCGCACCACGTTGTGCCCGACCTCGCTGGCGATCTGCTTGAGCAGCGAGCCGGCGAGCAGCCGCAGCTGGGTGGCCCAGGCGGTCGAGCGCGCCTCCACGGTCAGCTCGCCGTTCTCCAACTTCACCGGGCGGCTGTTCTGCGCGACCTCCGCACCGACGACCCGCTCCCAGGCGCCGAACACGGTGGCCTCGGCCGCCGGCTGCTGCCAGCCGCGCGCCTTCACCAGCCGGTTGAGCACGGCGCTGAGCGGCTGCGGATCGCGCGGGTCGGGGCCGGGGCCGGAGTAGCCGCGCAACCGCCGCCCCGAGCCGCCGGCAGCGTCGCCGCCGCCGGGGGTACGCCGGGCGCGGGCCGCCGCCTGTCGCCGGGACAGCGCCGCGT